>JBQCJS010000122.1:0-14505 GCA_051952485.1 Thermomicrobiales bacterium
GGTGTGGCATGGATGCCCGCCGGTGGGTACCATAGCCGCAACACGGCGCAGACGATCTGCCCGCTGGGGTTCGTGTGCGGTCGCTCCGGTGGCCTATCCAGACGCAGTCAATGCAGAAGCCGGTCTATCCGGTCGCGGCGGTGTCGCGCTCCGTTGGGAGCCGCCCCGCCGTCCTGTCGTTCCCGGCAGGGTTGTCGTGCGTTCGTAGGCGCACCATCAGGAGCGAGAGACGAATCCATGTCGGATACCACAACCCCAACCTCGACCCCGACCACTCCACGCGTCGCGTCGGCGGACGACCGCGACGACACGGCCTCCACGACGCCCATCGATTCTCCCCGCCCCGAAGGCGACCAGACGCCCGACGCGGACACCGCCGCTCCCGAGGCTGTAGCGGACGCCGCGCCGTTGTCCGCCGATCCCACCCCGGAGGCTGCCTCCGCCGAGATCAAGGCGGTCTTCCGCACGCCGCCCGCGCTTCCCGATGCGCCGGAGGTCTCGCCCGATGGCGCGCGCATCGCCTACCTGCTCCCGGACGCCGGTGGGACGTACCGCCTCTGGTTGAGCCCGGTTGCCGGTGGCGATGCGGTGCAGGTCGACCTGCCCTTTGCCCCGGTTCCGGACCGCGACCCCGACACCGGCCGGTCGCTGCGGGGTCCGCAGTGGTCGCCGGATGGCGCCACCATCGCGCTCACCGGCTCCCATCCCGATGGCAACCCGCTGCGCACCGCCGTCTGGCTGGTGCCGGTTCCCGCCCATGAGGCGCCCGCCGCCCCGATCGACGAGGCGGCAGCCGAGACCCCCGCGGAAGGCGATGCGGCACCCGACACGGTCGTCGCCAGCGCCGCCCCGGCAGGAGATGGCGAGGCCACCGAGCTCCTGGCTGGTGAGCGCTACGACGAACCGGCGGCCATCGCCGGGGACGACCTGTCCGCCGGGACTGCCGGGGACGATGTCACGGCCCTTGCCGACGGCCAGTCCGATCAGGCGGCCGCCGTCACCGGGAACGACGTCCCCGATGGCGCGGAGGCCGCCGAGGATGCGGACGCCGTCGCCGTGCTGGAGGCCGGGGAAGCCGCTCCTGAGGAGCGTCCTGCTCCGCTCGCCGCGCCGACCCCGCTCAGCGACCATCCCACCGCATCGGATCGCTCGCCGCGCTGGTCCCCGGATGGCATGCTGATCGCCTTCGTGCGCCGTCTCGACGGGCGCGATGTGATCGCCCTCGCCAGCCCCATCGGGTCGCTGCCGGTCGCCGCCGAGCTGCTCACCTGGAGCGCCTCCGACGACCGCGAGCCGGCCTGGTCGCGCGATGGCCTCTTCCTCGCCTTCACCCGCAAGCGGCTGGAGGACGTGGACCACAACGACATCCTCGTCTTCATCCTTGCCACTGGCGAGATCCGCAACCTGACCGGCGAGAAGACCTCCGCCGTCCGTCACTCCCTCGACTGGGTGCCGGGCCGCAACCTCGTCGCCTACGTGACGCGGGAGAACGAGTGGCTCTCCATCGCCGTCATCAACTCGGACAACAAGGCCGGATGGACCGTCACCCGCGAGGCCGGGGACAAGGTCGATCCCCGCTTCTCGCCGGGCGAACCGCGCCTGGTATACATCCGCACCGAAGGGTTCTCGTCGGTCGTCTGCGAGCGCGGGCTGCACGCATCCGGCGCGACGGCCCTCGATCCGGGTGAAGGCGTGGGATTCTACCCGCGTTGGGTGGCCGACAAGCGCGCCCTCTACGGGTTCAGCGCGGCCCAGCGCCCGTTCGGGTTCCTCGTGCAGGACAACACCGCCGAGGCCGAGCGCACGGCGATCGAGCTGCCCGGTGTCCAGCCGACGCTCGGGCGCGACTTCCGCCGCCCGACCACCTTCGAGTTCGAAGTCGGCGCCGATGCCCAGTTCTCCGGCCTGCTCTATCGCACCGATGGAGTCTCCGGCAAGGTCCCCGGCGTCGTCTACCTGCCCGATGGGCCGCTGGCCACCCGCCGCGCCGAATTCCAGCCGCAGGAGCAGGCGCTGGCCCGCACGGCGATGGCCGTGCTGACGCCGGTCCTCCACGGCGCGACCGGGTTCGGGGCCGCGATCGAGAACGACCTCGCCGAGCTCTCCGATACCGAACTGGAGATGTCCGATATCGTGGAGTCCGGCATCGCCCTCGGCAAGGTCGCGGACATCGATGAGAAGAAGCTCGCGGTGGTCGGCCACGGCTACGGCGGCGCCCTCGCCCTGCTCGTCGTTGGTGGGCGCCCGGGCATCTTCTCGGCAGTCGCCGCTGTCGATCCGATCACCGACTGGGCGATCGAGCTGGAGGAAGCGGCCCCGGCCTGGCGGACGTGGATCACGCGCCAGTACGGGATGCCGCTGACCGACCGCGATCGCTACGCGATGCGCACGCCGGACACCTTCGCCGCCGTGATCGACGTGCCGCTGGTGCTGGTGAGCACCGGCGCCTCCGCCAATCGCACGGCGCAGCTGGATCTCTTCACCGCCTTCCTCGACGAGGCGGGCGTCTCCTACGAGCGGATCGACGTGCCCGGCGTCTCGACCCCGGAGGCCCTGGCGATCGCCGGGCGTCGTCTCGCGAACCTCCTCCTGGAGGGGCGGGACCAGGTGGAGATCGTGACCGGGCTGCGTGCCGAGGACGCGTGATCCGGCTTCGTGCCCGCTTGCCGACCGGATGTGCGGAGCCCGTGGGAGCACCACGGGCTCCGCGCGATCGACTTCGAATGGGCGCGACTATGCGGAATCTGGGTGTTTGCTGAGAACCGCCGGACGCCCGGATGCGTACAATGCAGCGATACACGGGTGGGAGCGTCTCACGTGGGTGCTGATGCCTCCCGGCCGATTCCCATACCGGTTCCGACTCCGATTGCCGCCGCGATCATCCCGTGAATCCTGGATCGATTCGGGGAATGTCCTTCGCTCGCCTTGAAGAAGGCGTGTCTCCAGGTTTGCCCAGCCCTATGCCCTCTCCGGAGCGAAAATCCATCCATCTCCGTTCGACCCATCCCCATGGCCCCAAACCGCAGCGCCAATGGACGGCCGACACCCCGGACGGCACCGACGGAGCAGAAGCGCGACAAGCGCCTGCCCTCTCCCGGCGGACTCTGGCGATCGGCGGCGTGGGTGCCGCCGGGGCGATGGGCGTCGCGGTCGCGGCCGTGCTGATGAACCAGGGTGGCGGTGACACCCCGCCGGCTCCGACGGCCACGCCCGCGCCGACTGATGTCGCACAGGTGCCACCGACCGCCATTCCCACCGTGCAACCCACGGCGGTTCCCACCGAACCGGCCACGCCCGCACCCCTCACGGCTGATGACGCCATCGTCGAGGCGAGCGTCGCCGACCTGCGGGACCTGCTCGATGCCGGCACCCTCAGCGTCACCCAGGTCGTGCAGGCATCGCTCGATCGCATCGCCCGGCTGGACGAGGGCGATACGGGCCTCGGTGCGGTGATCGAGACCAATCCGGATGCGCTCTCCATCGCCGCTCAGCTGGACGAGGAACTGAAGGCAGGCACCGTGCGGAGCCCCCTCCACGGCATCCCCGTCGTGGTGAAGGATGTCTTCGCCACCGCCGACCAGATGAAGACCGCCAACGGCTCCCTCGCGCTCGCCGAGAACACCGTGGTGGAGGATGCCTTCCTCATCACGCTGCTGCGGAACGCCGGGGCGATCGTGCTGGGCAAGGCGAACATGAGCGAATGGTCCGGCTTCCGGTCCTCCGGCCTCGCCAGCGGCTGGAGCGGACGAGGCGGCCAGACCCGCAACCCGTACATCGTCGACATGTCGCCGTGGGGATCGAGCTCGGGGTCGGCGGTCTCCGTCGCGGCGAGTTATGTCCCGCTGGCGCTCGGCGCGGAGACGGATGGGTCCATCCTCTGTCCGGCGGGCGCGTGCGGGGTGGTCGGGTTGAAGCCCACCATCGGCGTCACCAGCCGCATCGGGGTCCTCCCCCTCTCCTTCGCGCAGGACTCGCCCGGACCGATGGGCCGCACCGTCCGCGATGTCGCCACCATGATGCAGGTCATTGCCGGGGCCGATCCGGAAGACCCGGCCTACGGCGAGTACGCCTGGAGCTCGCCCGCCGCCAACCTCACCACCCAGCCGGTCGGCGATCCCGGCACCATGGACTACACCAGCGGCCTGAACGAATTCGCGCTCCACGGCAAGCGGGTCGGCATCGCGCGGAGCCTCTGGGGGTTCGACGCGAACGCCGACGCGACCATGGAATCGGTCATCGCCCGGCTCGAGAACGCCGGGGTGCAGTTCGTGGACGGGATCGACCTCACCATGAACGCGACCAGCGATTCCGAATACACGGTACTCATCACCGAGTTCCCGGAGGGTGTGCAGCGGTTCCTCGACCGCTTCATGCCGGACGGGCCGATCCGCTCCATCGCCGACGTGATCGCCTACAACGAGGAGCACGCCGATACGGAACTCCAGTGGGGCGACCAGGTGGTGCTGGAACGCGCGCTGGACTCGATGTCGATCGACGATCCGGCCTATCGGGATACCCTCGAATCCAACAACCGTGGCACCCGCGACGAGGCCATCGATGCCGTGATGGACCAGTACCAGGTCGATGTCCTCATCGCGCCGACGGTCAGCCTCCCCGCCCCGATCAACCCCGGCGGCGATATCGGCTTCAATGGCGCATCGGCGCAGATCCCGGCCGTGGCCGGGTATCCCTCCCTCAACCTGCCGATCGGCATGGTCGATGGCCTGCCGGTGGGGATGAACATCTTCGGACGCGCCTACTCCGAGAAGACCCTGCTGGAGGTCGCCTACGGCTTCGAGCAGATCCTCCAGGCCCGGCAGGCGCCGCAGTTCGTGGTGCTCGATCCCCAGACACTGGCGACCGATACCGCCGCCGCCGAGGAGAGCGTCCCGGCCGATACCCCGGCGGTTTCCGACGACCAGGTGCCCGCCGACGGAGGGGATGGGGCCGAACCGGACAGCACCGACGAATCCGCGCCCGATCCGGCCGACGACTCCGGCGGCGGCTGAACCGGTCTCCTGCTCGCGCCGCCCTCTTTCGTCCGCTGGCCTCGCTCGGTACACTGCTCCCGGGATGACACCGAGGGGGGAACGCTGACATGCGGCCGCCAGGGTCGCGCAGGAGTGCAGGCAGACATGGCTGAGGCGTATCAGGGGCCGGATGCGGTGGCCGAGGTCTCCGCGAGCGAGTTGCGGCAGCGGCTGGATACGGGCACGTGGTCCGGTGCCGCGCTGGTGCGGGCATGTCTGGATCGCATCGCCAGCATGGACCGGCAGGGACCTTGCCTGCGCGCCGTGATCGAGACGAACCCGGATGCCTCGCGCATCGCCGCCGACCTCGACGCGGAGCGGAGGCAGGGCACCATTCGCGGTCCGTTGCACGGCCTGCCGGTGCTGGTGAAGGACAACATCGCGACAGTCGATCCGATGGAGACCACGGCCGGATCGTACGCACTGGCGGGGTCGCGGCCGCCGGAGGATGCGTTCCTCGTCCGGCGGCTGCGCGAGGCGGGAGCGGTGGTCCTCGGCAAGGCGAATCTCAGCGAGTGGTCGAACTTCCGTTCCACGCATTCCCTGAGCGGCTGGAGTGGCCGGGGCGGCCAGTGCGTGAATCCCTACCAGCTCGATCGCACGCCGTGGGGGTCCAGCGCCGGGTCGGCGGTTGCCGTCGCCGCGAGCTACGTCCCTGTCGCGGTCGGCACGGAGACGGATGGGTCCATCGTCACCCCCTGCGGCGCCAACGGCGTGGTCGGGATCAAGCCGACGGTCGGCCTGGTGAGCCGCCGGGGGGTGATCCCGATCTCGCACAGCCAGGATACGGCTGGCCCCATCGCCCGCACGGTCGCGGACGCCGCGATGCTGCTGAATGTCCTCGCCGCCCCCGATCCGGACGATCCCGCCTGCGTCGGCGACCCGGACCATGTCGATCATGGCGCGCGGTATCCCCGGCGTCCGGAGGGGCTGGTGGCCGATGGCATCGACTACACCGCGGGGCTCGATGCCGATGGCCTGCGCGGGGCACGCATCGGCGTCCTGCGCACGAATCGGGAGCCGCATTTCGCCGGTGCCGTCGTGGGGCCGATCCTGGCCCGGATGCGCGATGCTGGGGCGACCGTGATCGACCCGGTTTGCCTGGCGCAGCCGCTCGGTTCGTGGAACAGCGGGCAGGAGAGCGTCGTCCTGCTGCACGAGTTCAAGGGCGACATCGCGCAGTATCTCGCCGCGTTCGCGCCGGAGGGGCCGATGCGGACGCTGGCCGATCTCATCGCCTTCAACGAGGGCGATGCCGCCCGCGAGCTTCGCTGGTTCGGCCAGGAACTCTTCCAGCAGGCCGAGGCGACGGAGGGGCTGGATTCCGCGGCCTACCGCGACGCGATCGCCGCCTGCCAGCAGGGCGCCCGGGAGCGCGGCATCGACGCCTTGCTCGCCGAACATCGCCTCGATGCGCTGGTGGCGCTCACGAACGGCCCTGCCCCGAAGATCGACGTGTTGCATGGCGATTTCTCGAGCTGGGGCAGCTCCAGCCTCGCCGCGATGGCGGGGTATCCGCTGGTCACCGTGCCGGCGGCGCAGATGGGCGGGATGCCGATCGGCCTCACCTTCATGGGCGGCGCCTACACCGAGCCGGCGCTGATCCGCCTGGCCTACGCCTTCGAGCAGCAGACGCGGGCGCGGACGGCCCCCACGTACGCCGGCCCGGGCATCCTGCCACCCGCGTAGCGGCAGGGGCATGGCGCGGAATCCGCAATCATCGTCCGCACCCTCGGCGGTGAATGCGGATTTCGCTGGAGGCCATGACCGTCGGACCGGTTGCGCCGAAGGACACAGGGCGGCCTCGCCCCCTCGCTACAGGGATGGGCCAACAAGTGCTGCAGGGCAACCAATGCGGAGGCCATGCACGAGCGAGCGTGTCCGGCAGGGGCGATCCTTGCAGTGGTTGCTGCCAGGATCGCCTTGGTAGGTTCGGCAATCCCGGGCGATGCTTCTGACCGCCCCTCCCCGGGGGGCCGCGTGTTCATGGCCGTCGCTGCGGAACCGGCGCTAGCGCACCGGCACCCGCGAACGCAGCGTGCGCATCGCGAACTGGCTCAGGAACGCCATCGCGAAGACGATCAGGAAGACGATCAGCGAGAGCCGGTTGCTCAGCGCCGTGCCCGGATTGGCGTAGTGCACGTCCAGGTCGTTCGCGTACCAGACCTGGATGCCGTTCACGATCAGGTAGGCGGACGCCGCCGAGGTCGCGAGGATGATGGCGAGGCTCGCGAAGCGCGGTGCGAGGAACCCGCCCGCCCCCGCTCCCACCAGGGCCAGGACCGTCACCAGCCAGTGCCCGGGTTGGGCCGAGACGATCGACAGCAACGAGGAGACCACGAACGAGAGCACGAGCCCGAAGATCGCCCCGGCGATGTAGATGCCGAACTTCACCAGCGAGTAGAGCGCGACCGCGGCGACGCCGCCGACGGCCAGTGCGATCAGCACGCGGGTGGACGTGCCCTGGTTGCTGAGGACCGTCAGCGTGCCCAGGAAGCCGAGGCCGAACCCCATGGCCGCGAGCGCGAACCGGAAGAGCATCGAGCCGTAGACGCCGATGAAGACGCCCGAACAGATCACCAGCAGACCCCAGAAGAAATCCGCGATCGACATCGTCGCCAGCTCCTCGTCACCAGGTTGGATCGGATCATGCCTGGACGGATAGCATGATCGGCGGTGGCGTCCCGCGATGGGCGGGCACCAAGGCGATCGGGTCCAGGCGAGCGCTCCGTCTCCGGGATGATGGGCGAAGGCACCGTGCCGGGTCAATCCATGTCCCGGTGCGATCCTCGCCGATCGGGGTGATCCGGGGAGCCTCCTGGGGGGCGATGCCGCTGCGAGCGGCGCGCCGAGGCCGTATCCTTGACGAAACCATGCAGCACTGACGCGCGGAAGGAGACCGGAGCGATGGCAGAGGGAACCGGACACGACGAGGACCAGACCACGCCGATTCCGGAAGGCCGGGTGACGGCACCAGCCGGCGCGATACCGCCCCCGCCATCGCCGGAGCCGGGCGCCCAGGTCGCCAGCGCGGCGGGCGTGGCCGCCTCGGGGGCGGTGCGCGCTGCCGGGGAAGGGGGCAAGACGCGGGTGTGGGTGAGCCGCGACAGTTCGTGGTTCTGGCCGCTCGCGGGGCTCGTCGGCTACCTGCTCGTCCTGTTGATGAACTTCCTGGCGAACTGGATTCCGTTCAACGGCCAGATGACCGGCGATGTCATCAACAAGCGTCCCATCCCCTTCCAGCCTGCCGGGTGGGCCTTCTTCATCTGGATCGTCATCTACATCCTGCTCGGCTTCTATGTGGTCTACACGCTGACGCCGGGTGGCCAGCGGAGCCACCGTGTCCGCCGGATCGGGGGATTCTTCCTGCTCTCCTGCGCCGCCAACATCGGGTGGCTCTTCCTGTGGCACTGGGAGAAGTTCCTGCTCGCCCTCATCGCGATCCTGGTGCTGTGGGCCTCGTTGCTGGTGATCTACATCCTGGCTCGGGCCGGCAATGTCGATGGGCGCCAGCCCTCGGCCTGGCAGAAGATCGCCATCCAGGCGCCCTTCTCGGTCTACCTCGGCTGGGCGAGTGTCGCCACGCTGGCCGGATTCGCTGTCTGGGCGAATCGCTCCTGGCACACCGGCAATCCGTTCTCCGACCGCTCGTGGGCGGTGATCCTGCTGCTGGTGGGGGTGCTGGTCGCGGGGGCGTTCGCCCTCTTCGCGCGCGACATGCTGGTGCCGCTCGTCTTCGTCTGGGCGTACGTCGGGATCATCCAGCAGCAGTGGGACAATTCCACCCTCGTGGTGGTGGTCGCGGTGATCGGCGCGATCGCGAGCGCGGCCTTGGCGCTCGCGGCCTACAGCCTGCGCTTCAACCCGAAGGGACTCTCCGACTTCACGCCTCGCCGCCGCCCGAAGCCCGCTGACACCCCGCCTGTCGCCTGATGGCCACCGGGAGGGACTGCCCCCGGGTTCGTCCCGTTGCGCGACGGGCATTCTCCGGTAGGATGATCGCCACAGGAACGATCGCGGGCCGATGCCGCGTAGCTGGTAGCTGGTAGCTGGCATCGGCCTCCGGGACAGAGATGAGCATGGCCGATTCACCGCGCGCGAACCGATCCACCGAGGCGAGTCCCAACGCGGCGGCCCCACGGCCTCCCGCGCCATCAGCGGAGCCGTAGCCCCGCTCCGCCGCGATCGACGCCGATGCCGCCGTCGATCGCGAGCTGCCCCCGCCGCCGGACGCTCCCGGCGGGCCGCGCGCCCTCCCGAACCGGTCCGGACGTCCGCCCCGGACGGCGCCCGATGTCGAGGGCGGTCGCAGGTGGCTTCCGTCGCTCAGCGGATTCCAGAGCATCCACCTGCCCGATGCGCTCCAGAACACGAACTTCCGGCGTTACTGGACCAGCCAGATCGTCTCGCTGGCGGGAACCTGGATGCAGAACACGGGCTCCTCGCTCGTCGTCCTCTCGCTCACCACCTCGGCGGTCGCCATCGGTACGATCAACGTCGTCTCGTCCCTGCCGATGCTCGTCTTCAGCCTCTTCGGCGGCGTGGTGGCGGACCGCCTTCCGCGCCGCAAGATCATCATCACCACGCAGAGCCTGCTGGGCGTCATCTCCCTCATCTACGCCTTCCTGATCTTCACCGACCAGATCCAGTTCTGGCACATCCTCGTGCTGGCGGCCTGTGGCGGCACCATCGCCTCATTCGAACTGCCCGCCTCGCAGGCGTTCGTCTCCGAACTCGTGCGACGGGACGACCTGCCGCAAGCCCTCGCCCTCAACTCGGCATCGTTCAACGCCACCCGAACGATCGGGCCGGCGATGGCCGGCATCGTGATCACTGCGCTGGGCACGGCGGCGGCCTTCTTCATCAACGCGATCACGCTGCTGGCGCCCATCTCTGTCCTCGTCAGCCTCAAGGGCAAGGTTTCCGATGCCCCGTCGGCCCGGCGGGGATCGGGCCTCTCCCAGCTGAAGGAGGGGGTCGCCTACATCCGCCGCACCGACGAGGTGCTGGGCCTGATCCTCATCACCACCATCTTCTCGTTCTTCGTCTTCCCGAACCTGCTCGTGCTGATGCCGCTTTATGTCGATGATGTGCTCGGCGGTGGGGAGAGCTGGGTGGCGGCAATGATCTCCGTGCTGGGGATCGGCTCGCTGATCGGGGCCATCGTGCTCATTCGCGGCAGCCGCCTGGAGGTCGCCGCCGGCCGCCGCCTGCGCACCTCCATGGTGGGGCTGACGGTTGGCCTGCTCTGGCTCTCGCTCTCCCCGAACCCGTGGGTCGCGGTGCCGGGGGTGCTCATTTCCGGCTACTCCTTCGCGACCGGCAACACGCAGATCAGCACCCGCGTCCAGCAGCTGGCGCCGGACGAGATGCGGGGACGGGTGCTCAGCGTGAACAGCCTCGCCTTCAACGGGGTGATGCCCTTCGCGACGATGATCGTCTCGTTCCTCGCGGAGTCGATCGGGCAGCATATCGTGATGGGCGCATGCGCCGGTTTCCTGGCGATCGGGTCGGTCCTGATCTGGAAGCGCTACGCCTGGAAGGCCTTCATCCCGGCTTCCCGCACCGTCGCTACCATCAGTTGAATCCGTGTGACGCCGGGCTTGGGTTGCTTCGAAGGGGTGCCAGGCTGTGTGGGAGGTTCGATTCGATGACGAGTTTCTTGCAGAATTGCACCTTGAGCCAGCCGGCATTCGAAAGCAGGTGGCGAAGCTTGCGCAGCTTCTTGCTGCGGAGGGGCCGCAATTGTCCCGGCCCTACTGCGATACCCTCAAGGGATCGCGGTTCACGAACATGAAGGAGCTCCGCTTTTCGGAGCAGAACGCCGTCTGGCGTATCGCGTTCGCTTTCGATCCTGAGCGCCGAGCTATTCTCCTGGTCGGTGGAGACAAGTCCGGGGTGAGTCAGCGACGATTCTATCGCACCCTCATCCAGCGCGCGGACGAGCGATTCCAGCGGCATCTCGATGCCACGCGTGAAGGCAGGTGATCGGTTGTCTACCTCACTTGACGACGTCATGAAGGGATTTTCGGACGGGGACCGCAAGGAGATCGAGGAAGGCGCCCGCGTCCTGATCGACGAGGAGCGAACGCTACGCGATCTCCGGCGGGCCAGTGATCTGGTCGACGAGGAGCTGGCCGACCTTGCCGGTATCACGGTTGAGGCCATCGCGCAGGCCGAGCGCGTCCTCGAGATGAAGGTCGCGTCGATCGGCCGCTTCGTGGAAGCCATGGGGGGAGAGGTGCAACTCGTCGCGCGGTTCCCGGGTCGGTCGCAGGTGGCGTTCAGCCTGGCCGATCTGTTTCCGCTCGACGCCTCCGGCGAGCATGACAACAAGGACGTTGATCGTGCCGAACGCCTGCGCATGGCGAGCTAATATCGCATCCGGATACCACACCGTAGGCAGAAATCGGCCCGACACCCTTTGGCTGCGCGCGGCGCTCCCTGCGCGTGGCGCCCGATTCCGGGCAATGGACGCCCGCAGCCGTCTCATTGCACGAACACGCACGGTTTACTCGGTCCTGGTGTAACGACGCTGGGACGGGGCCATCTCCTGGATAGCGGAGAATCAGGAAGGGAACAGGGTCGGATGGTCTTCCGGCACGACGACACGATCTGGCAGGAATTCCCCGAACTCGTCGCGGGTGTGGCCGTGATCCGGGGCGTGGACGATGCCGCCGATGTCCGTGACGCCGTCGGTCGCTTCTCGGCAATCGCGGCGGATCGCCTCGCTGGGCGGACGGAGAGCGACCTCCCCGAGATCCAGGCCTGGCGACGAGCCTTCGCTCGCATGGGCCTGAAGCCGACCCAGTACCGCTGCGCCTCCGAATCCCTCCTGCGCCGCTTCCGGAAGGAGGGCGAGCTGCCGGCCATCCATCCGGTGATCGACCTCTGCAACGCCATCTCCCTCGCCTTCGCCACCCCGATCGCCGTCTTCGACCTCGCCCGCATCGACGGCGGGATCACCGTCCGCCACGCCGCTGGCGCCCCGGACGAACGCTACGAGGCGTTCTCCGGCGAGATCGAGACGCCCGCGCCGGGGGAAGTGATCTTCCTGGACAAGGGTGGCAACGTCCACGCCCGCCGCTGGACGCACCGCCAGAGCGGCCTCTCCGCGATCCGCCCGGAGACGCGCGACCTGCTCGTCGTCTCGGAGGCGATGCACGCGTCCGCCGGCGACGACATTCCCCGCCTGATGGCCGCCGTGCGGGCCGAAATGGACGCCGCCTGGGGTGTTCCCGCGGTCACCGGCTTCCCCACGGCCAGCGATCCCCGCGTCGCCTTCTGACCAGCGGGACCGGATTCGCGTTCAATTGACGAATACCCCTTGCATCCGGAATCCATTCCGCTAGGATGGTGCGCGAGTGGTGGACGTGGACGATCGACCCCGGTCCTGTCCCCGCGCAATCCCCTCGGTCCCTTGTCCCCGACCACGCCTTCCCTCGACCCTCCGCCCCTCGCGCCTTGCCGGAAAGACGCCTCCCCTCCATGCCTGCCCCTGCGAATGCCACCGCCTCCGCCGACGTGGCCTCCGACGTTCTGCCCGGTCCGCCGCACGACCCGCTGACCGGTGCGCTGCCGCCCCGGAAGCGCCGGGCGCGGCCGTGGAACCGGAACCGGCCTCCGCGCACCTCGCCGCCGGTCGGGCAGCCCGACACTCCCACCCTGCCGCTCGTCCGGCGGCCGCTGAAGGATTTCCAGCTGCCGCAGGCATTGCAGCACGAGCCGTTTCGCCGCTTCTGGCTGGCGCAGCTCGTGGCGCTGATCGCCATGTGGGGGCAGAACACGGCCGCGAACCTGGTCTTCCTCTCCCTCACGAGCTCGGCGTTCCTGATCGGCCTCATCAACATCGCCTCCGCCGTGCCGATGCTGCTCCTCAGCCTCGTCGGTGGTGTCCTCGCCGATCGGGTCGATCGCCGCCGGATCATCATGTCGACCCAGACGGGGATCGCCATGCTCTCGCTGACCTGGGCCGTGCTCGTCTACACCGACCGCATCGAGTACTGGCATGTGCTCGTGCTGGCGATCCTGGGCGGCACCATCGCCTCGTTCGACCTCCCGGCGGGCCAGGCCTTCCTCTCCCAGCTTGTGCGGCGCGAGGACATGCCGGAGGCGATCGCCCTGACATCGGCCTCCGTGAACGCCACCCGCATCTTCGGGCCAGCCCTCGCCGGCGTGGTGATCGGGATGGTCGGGGTCACCATCGCCTTCGTCTCGCACACGCTCGCCCTGCTCTTCTTCGCGGGGACCATCGCCTCATTGCGTGCGGTTGCGCCCGCCCACCGCGTCGCCGGACGGGGCTCCGGGATTGCCGCCCTGCGCGACGGGTTGCGTTACATCCGGCATAGCGACGAACTGCTCGGCCTCGTCGGAGTGACGGCGATCTTCTCATTCCTCGCCGTGCCGAACCTGCTGGTGCTGATGTCGCTCTACGTCACGCACACGCTGGGTGGCGGCGATGGCTGGGTGCCCGCCATGACCTCGATTTTCGGGACCGGCTCGCTGATCGCCGCGATCGTCCTGTTTCGGGGCAGCCGGCTGGAGTCCGTGGCGGGCCAGCGGATGCGGGCGACGATGGGCGGGCTGGCGCTCGGCCTGCTCTGGCTGGCGTTCGCGCCGAATCCGTGGGTCGCGGTGCCGGGAGTGCTGATCGCGGGATGCTCGTTCGAGATGGGGCTGATCCAGGTGCAGACGCGCGTGCAGCAGCTGGCGCCGGACGAACTCCGGGGCCGGGTGATGAGCGTGAACGGCCTCGCCTTCAACGGGGTCATGCCGTTCTCCACGCTGACGATCTCGACCGCGCAGCAGGAGTTCGGTGCGCCGGTGGTGATGGCGGTGTGTGGTGTCGGGGTGGCGCTGGCGTCGGTCTGGATCTGGCGGCGCTACACGTGGAAGGCGTTCCAGTCGCCGGACCTGGTCGTCGGCACCGGCGGCTCGCTCTGATCCCGAACCTGAACGAACGGTATGGCGAAAGAGACCTGGAGCAGGCATCGACGTGACGCCTGGCGGGAACGCCCGCCTGTCAGGCGCACCGGGGACCTCGGGCGGGCGCCAGGGATGTCCGCTGATCCCCACCATGCGTCGCACCCCGCTCGTGCCAGCGCGGAGCGTGCACCGACTCCCCCGGGATGATTCGTCAGGCACCCCGATCGCCGTGCACGGTAGCGTCATGCCACGCGCCTGCCGAGGTGGCTGCCCAGCGTGAGTCCAGGCGGTTGAGTAGCAAGGACGAGATGCCGAGCGTGGTGGGGCTATCCCTCGTCGAGGGGATCGACTGGGGTGTTCGGCGCCGAGCGGAGGGTGACCCGCGCCGGCGCAGGAGGCTCCGCCGGACGCACCTCCCCCTCCCCTTCGCCTTCACCATCGACGGATACGGTGACGTGCGTCGTCTCGTCGGCCTCGCCGTCACCGTCCTCGTCGGTCTCGACCTCGATATCCAGCTCGCTGCCCGTCATCGCCACCAGCAGCGGTTCCT
>JBQCJS010000123.1:0-3125 GCA_051952485.1 Thermomicrobiales bacterium
CGATCAAGGACCTTCCCCCCGACGAGCGTCCGCGTGAGCGCCTCCTGAACTATGGGGCGGCCTCGTTGAGCACGACGGAGCTGCTGGCGATCGTGCTCAACACCGGCATCAAGGGCGAGGCGGTCACGACCATCGCCCAGCGCCTCCTGACGAAACATGGGGGACTGGCCGGACTGCTGCGGCTGGATGTCGTCGAGCTGGCGCGAGAGCGTGGGGTGGGCGATGCCAAGGCCACCAAGGTGAAGGCGTCGCTCGAGATCGGGCGGCGCCTCGCTGCGATCGCCCCGGACGAGAAGCCCCGCATCGGCACGCCAGAGGACGCGATCCAGCTCGTCGGCATCGAGATGGCGGCACTCGAACAGGAGCAACTGCGCGTTCTCATCCTCGATACCCGGAACGCGGTCCTCGCCATCCGTACCATCTACCAGGGCAGCGCGAACGCGGCCACCGTGCGGGTCGGGGAGCTCTTCCGCGACGCCATCCGTCATGCGGCGGTCGCGATCGTGCTGGTCCACAACCACCCTTCGGGCGACCCGACGCCATCCGCCGCCGATGTGGCGTTGACCGCCGAGGTCGTGCGAGCGGGAGACCTGCTGGACATCGCGGTGATCGATCACATCATCATCGGCCACGGACGGCACGCATCGCTGAAGCGGCTCGGACTTGGCTTCCCGCGGACGTGAATCGTCGTGGTGCGGGCATTGGAGAGGATTTGTCATGGATCTGGGACAACTGGGGTTCGGCGTCACCGGGCACCTCGATGAGGATGTCGTGCGCTGGCTGGCGCCGACCGTGGAGGAGGCGGGATTCCGGACGCTCTGGTTCAACGACGTTCCGGGTGGCGATTCGCTGACGCGGGTCAAGATCGCGGCGGAGCTGACCGATCGCATCCGGATCGGGACCGGGGTGATCCCCCTCGACCGTCGCCCGGCGAGGGAGATCCTTGCCGAGGTGGAGGCGCTTGGGCTTCCCGCCGAGCGGCTGCTCCTTGGCGTCGGCAGCGGCGGCACGAAGGGGGCCGCTGGCGTGGAACTGGTGAGGCGTGAGTTGCCCATCCTGAAGAACGGCTACGGCGGGGCCGTGATCGTGGGCGCATTGGGTCCGCGGATGCGGAAGGTCGGGGCGCAGGATGCGGATGGCATCCTGCTCAATTGGCTGACCCCGGAGACCGCGCGGGAGGCCCGAGACCAGATGCGGGCGGATGCCAGCGGCATACCAGGAGCCGATCCGATGCTCGTCACCTACGTGCGTGTCGGCCACGGGGAGGCGGCGTGGCCGGTCCTGGAGGCCGAGGCCGCGCGCTACGGCGAGATCCCGGGATACAAGGCGAACCTTGCCCGGCTTGGCATCCGTGCGATCGATGCGGCCGTTTATGGGACGACGCCACATGCGGTCCAGGAGGGGATTGCCGCCTACCTCGGCACGGTGGACGAAGTGGTGATTCGCGCAATCACGCCGCACGAATCCGTGGAGGACTACCGCGCCCTGATCGGCGCATTCCTCGCCGACAGCTGAGCGGCCGGGAGGGGAGGGGCAAGGTGGTAGACTTCAGGACGGTTTCGGACGCCTTCCCGTGCAATCCGCCTTCGTCCGCCCCTGCGTCCCGCGTCGTCATCGAGCCTGCGCCGCCCGGCGCTTTTCGCTCGCCTGCCGGAGAGTCATTGCGTGCCCAAACAGATTGGAATCGATCTCGGTACCGCCAACGTCCTCGTCTTCCTGCGCGGCCGGGGTATCGTGATCAACGAACCCTCCGTCGTCGCCATTTCGGCCAAGGACGGCAAGGTGAAGGCCGTTGGGCTCGAAGCCCGCAACATGCTTGGCCGCGAGCCGCGTGAGACGATCGAGGTCGTCCGTCCGATGCGGGATGGGGTCATCGCCGACTACATCGTGACGCAAAAGATGCTGGAGTACTTCATCAACAAGGCGTGCGGGCGCTTCTCGCTCGTGCGCCCGGACGTGATGATCTGCGTGCCAGCCGGGGTCACCGGTGTCGAGCGTCGCGCCGTCCGCGATGCCGCCCTCAAGGCTGGCGCGCGCCATGCCTTCCTCATCAGCGAGCCGCTTGCCGCCGCCATCGGCGCCCGCGTCCCGGTCGCCGATCCCTCCGGCAACATGATCATCGACATTGGTGGCGGCACGACCGAGGTCGCGGTGATCTCCCTGAACGGGATCGTCGTGGCCCGCTCGCTGCGCGTCGGTGGTAACCGCTTCGACGAGTCGATCAGCAACTACATCAAGCGGAAGTACAACCTCCGGGTCGGCGAGCGCACGGCGGAAGAGGTGAAGATCGCAATCGGGTCGGCGATGCCGCTCGAAGAGGACAAGGTGATGGAGGTCCGGGGCCGCGACGAGGTCGCGGGCCTGCCTCGCACGGTCCAGATTCACGCGAACGAGGTCACTGACGCCATCACCGAACCGCTGGAGGCGATCATCGGCGCCGTGCGTGCCGTGCTGGAGGAGACTCCGCCGGAACTCTCATCGGACATCATCGACAAGGGCATGATCCTCACCGGCGGCGGTGCATTGCTCCGCTACCTGCCGGACCTGCTGACGGAAGTCACCGGTGTTCCCTGCTACGTCGCCGACGATCCGCTCTCCTGCGTCGCCGTCGGCACAGGACTGGCGCTGGAACACATGGACATCCTCCGCGACAGCCTGGAGGAGCCGTAGGGACAACGTTCCGGACCGTCTCGCCCGAAGGGACGGTCCGGAGGCTGGACGCACCCGCAGTGCGGAAGGGGAAACGATATGGGGTTCGACGGATGGGTTCGGCCGCTGCGACTCCGCATGCTCCTGGCGGGCATGCTTGTTCTCCTGATCGCCGGATGCGGCTCGATCGGTGGTGACGACAACCCGACCGCCGTTCCGACGGCGACCGTCTGGCCGACCGTCAACGATGCCGCGGAGGCGTCGTCACCGCAAGCGTCACCTCCCTGGCAGATGAGCGAGCCGACAACGTCCTCGTCCCCGATCGCCGCAACGACGGTGGAGACGCCCGCGACCCCCGCGGCCTCGCTGCCCGTCGAGCAACGCTCGTCCCCGGCCTCGGTCGTGGAACTGGAGACGGTGCCGGCCACGGTAGTCGGGACAGCAGTCGCTCCCGTCGCTACCCCGGATGCCCCGGA
>JBQCJS010000124.1:0-2563 GCA_051952485.1 Thermomicrobiales bacterium
GGCCGGAGCGGGCGGCGCGAGCGCCCGGCTGAGCAGGACATAGGTCAGCCCGAGCAACACCGCGCCTCCCACGAAGAAGAGCGCGGCGTACATCAGAGTCAGCCGGAGACGAACCGTCGACAGCACCCGCAAGCGGGCGTTCAGGCGGTCGCGCATAACCGGTATCCGGAGCCGACAACGGTCTCGATGAGCTGCGGATCACCGAGCTTCCGCCGGAGCGTCATCATCGTGATGCGCACCGCGTTCGTGAAGGGATCGGCCGCCTCATCCCAGACCCGCTCCAGCAGGTCTTCCGAACTGACGACCGCCCCGTTCGCGCGGACGATCTCCTCCAGCACGCCGAACTCCTTGCGGGTCAGGTTCAGGGTGCGCCCGTCGCGGGACGCGACCTGGCGGGCGCCATCGAGGGTGAGATCGGCCACGCTGAGAACCGGACGCATGGCGACATTCGGGCGGCGGTGGAGCGCCCGGATGCGGGCGATCAGCTCCACCAGCTCGAACGGCTTGGGCAGGTAGTCGTCCGCGCCGATGGCCAGTCCTTCCACCCGGGAGTTCACATCGCCCGCCGCCGTCAGCATCAGGATGCGGGGCGGCTGTTCCTCCGCGATCAGCTGCCGGCACACGTCGTCGCCGTGGATGTCCGGCAACTGGCGGTCGAGCAGCACCACGTCGTACTGGGTGATCTCGGCCTTCTCCAGTGCCGTCTCCCCATCCAGCGCGACATCGACCGCCAGGTTCGCCTGCCGCAGGCCCCGCGCGATAGCGTCGGCAAGCGCCTCTTCGTCTTCCACCACCAGCACCCGCATTGCCCGACCCTCCGGCTCCACGACCAGACTGAAACGCATCTGCATCCAAGTATGGCAATTCCTGTGTATGGTAGGTGTATGGAACGGCCCTTGGCGCCCCCTGCCGCGCCGCCGTTTGTCCCCACCATGCGTGAACCGGGCGCAGGCATCCCTCCGCCCACCGGGAAGGACCGATGCGCCACCCCAGCTCCGACCGCCACCACGACCCACCCAGAGATGGGCGCGCCGAACCTCCGGGCGAGGATGGTGATGGCCCCGCCACGCCAGATGCCAGCGCCGCACTGCCGCGCCTCCATCCCGAACACTCCCGGGTGATCGAGCTTCCCCCCCGCCTGGCCGCGCTGATCGGACGGGAGCACTACCTGGACACCCTGGCCACGTGGCTTGCCGATCCCGCGGTTCGCCTGGTCACGCTGACCGGGCCGGGCGGCGTCGGCAAGACGCGCCTCGCGGTGGAGGCGGGCTACGAGGTGGCGCCGTCGTTCCGGCAGGTCCATTTCGTGCCCCTCGCCGCGATCACCGATCCCCCCGCCGTCCTGCCCGCCATCGCCCGGGCGATCGGCCAGGGCGCCCGCGATGAGGACGAGGTGCTGGACCGCATCCGCGACTCCCTGTCTCCCGGTCCCGCCCTGCTCATCCTGGACACCCTGGAGCAGGTCGTCACGGCAGCCGGCGATATCGCCCGCCTCCTCGACCGGATGCCAGCGCTGACCGTGCTCGCCACCAGCCGGGAGGCCCTTCGCCTGCCCCAGGAACAGGTCCTGGAGGTGGCGCCGCTGGAGGTTCCCCCCGCTGGCCTGGCGCCGGAGGACGATGCCGGGCAATGGTCCGCCGTGCGGCTCTTCGTGGCGCGCGTGCAGCGATTCGAACCGGACTTCGTACTCGACGCGCGCACCGCACCGGCGGTGGTGGCCCTCTGCCGCGACCTGGAGGGGCTCCCGCTCGCGATCGAGCTGGCCGCCGCCCGGGTCCGCCTCTTCTCCCTCGAGGCCTTGCGCGAGCGCCTCGCCGAACAGATCGACATACTCGGAGGCGGGCCCCAGGACCAACCGCCCCACCAGCGCACGATGCGGGCGACGATCGCCTGGAGCTACGATCTCCTGACCGAGGAGGAGCGCGCCGTCTTCCGGGCCATCGCCTGGTTCGGCACGCCCTTCACCCGGCAGGCGGTTCATGCGGTCATGTCCGGCGTGACGTGGGCCGAACCACCCGCGCTCGACCGCCTGATCGACTCCCTGGTGGACAAGCACCTGCTGCGGCGTCTGCCATCGGACGCGGCGGAGACGGAGTTCCTGATGCTGGCGGGCATCCGCGTCTTCGGCCGGGAAGCCTCCCGCGACGCCGGGGAGGAGGAGCGCCTCCGCGACGCCCATGCCGCCTGGATCGTGTCGTTCGCGACCAGCGCCCTCACCCTGCGCCCGGACGGGACCGCCGCGACGGCCGCCCTGCCCGCCATCGAACGCGCCTACCCCGATATCGCGCGCGTCCTCGCCTGGTTCGAGGACCGCCGCCGGCCCGATGCGCTCCTGGAACTCGGGATCGCGCTCGCTCCCTTCTGGACCCACCGGTACGCACGGGCCGATGGCCGTCGCTGGTTCGAACGTGCGCTGGCGCTCTCCACCGCAGACACCCCGGAGCCGCTGCTGGCGCGGGCCGAACTGGAACTGGCCGCGCTTCGCCGCACCAGCCGCTCCGGGGAGCCGAGCGACGCCATCCGCATCGCCCGGCGCTCGCTGGAACGGTACCGGAAGCTGGGG
>JBQCJS010000125.1:0-7750 GCA_051952485.1 Thermomicrobiales bacterium
GGCCCCGGTTCCGCACCCCCCACTATATACCGACCCCGGGGGACCCCTCGGCGATCTTTGCCGCGCCTTCCGCAAGGGGGGGGGGCCGGGCCACGCCCGCCCGTCCCCCGTCGTATCGCTCCCGGTGCTAGACGCCCTCGTAAAGCAGGGCGCGCTTCACCTGCTCGATCGCCTCGGTGATCTTGATGTCCCGCGGGCAGGCATCGGTGCAGTTGAAGATCGTGCGGCACCGCCAGACACCGGTGCCGGAGTTGAGGATGCGCATCCGCTCGCGCCCGCCCTCGTCGCGGCTGTCGAAGATGAAGCGGTGCGCATTCACGATCGCGGCCGGCCCGACAAAGTCGTCGGAGGTCCACGTTACCGGGCAGGCCGTGGTGCAGGCGGCGCAGAGGATGCACTTCGTCGTGTCGTCGAAGACGTGCCGCTGCTCCGGCGACTGCAGGCGTTCGCCCGCCGATGGCGCGTCGTCGGCAATCAGGTAGGGCTTCACCGACTTGTAGGCGTCGAAGAAGCGCTCCATGTCGACGAGCAGGTCCTTCTCGACCTTGAAGCCGATGAGCGGCTCTATGGTGATCTTCTTGCCGAGATCCTGCATCAGGACCTTGCAGGCGAGGCGGTTGCGGCCGTTTATTCGCAAAGCATCGGAGCCGCAGATCCCATGAGCGCAGGAGCGACGGTAGGTCAGCGTGCCGTCCTGGTGCCACTTCACCTGGTTCAGGGCGTCCAGCACGCGGTCCGTGCCCTCGACCTCGACCTGGTACTCCTCGAAGTGCGGCTTCACGTCCTGTTCCGGGTTGAAGCGCTTGATTCGCAGCGTGACCTGCATGGATCCTCTCCTGAGTAAAGAGAAAAGGAGAAAAGAGGAAAGAGGCGGGGAGAGGTTGTGGCATGCGGGATGACGTGTATCGTCTCGTTCCTCTCGCCTCGCTTCTAGTACTTGCGCTCCTTCGGCTCGAAGGTGGTGATCACGACCGGCTTCTTCTTCAGTTCCATCCCGCCCGACGTGCGGGTGATCATGCTGTGGGCCAGCCAGTTCTTGTCGTCGCGGGTCTGGAAGTCGTCGCGATAATGGGCGCCCCGGCTTTCCTGCCGGGCGATCGCGCCGTGGATGATGGTCTCCGCACAATCGAGCATGCAGCCCAGCTCCATCGCCTCGGTGAGATCGGTGTTGTACCGCTTGCCCTTGTCCTGGATGGCAATGTTCCGGTACGCCTGCTGGAGTTCGCGGATGCGCTGCTCGGCCTCGCGCAGCCCCTTCTCCTCGCGGACCACGGAGACCTTGTCCATCATCAGGGTCTGCATCTCGGCGCGGATGTCGGCGACATTCTCGCCCTTCCCGCGCCCGATGATCCCCGCGATGGTGGCCTTGGCGACGGCATCCGGTTCGGCGGGAAGCATCGCGAAATCGGTCTCGTGGATCTCCTGGAGCATTCGCTTGCCGGCCCGACGCCCGAAGACGACGAGATCGACCAGCGAGTTGGTGCCGAGCCGGTTCGCGCCATGGACGGAGACGCAGGCCGATTCGCCGGCGGAATAGAAGCCGGGAATGACGGTTCCTTCCGGATCGAAGATCACCTGGGCATCGACGTTCGTCGGGAGGCCGCCCATCGCGTAGTGCGCGGTCGGCTGGATGGGGATGCCCTCCTTCTTCGGTTCCACGCCGAGGTAGACGCGGGCGAAATCGGTGACATCCGGGAGCTTCTCGTCGATCACCTCGGGCGGGAGGTGCGAGACATCCAGCAGGACATAATCCTTGCCATCGATCCCCCGGCCCGCCTTCACTTCCTCGTAGATGAAGCGGGACATCATGTCGCGGGGTGCGAGGTCCTTCAGGGTTGGCGCGTAGCGGGCGGCGAACGCCTCGCCCTCGCCGTTGATGACCTTGCCGCCCTCGCCACGTGCGGCCTCCGAGACGAGGATGCCGAGCTTGTAGAGGCCGGTCGGATGGAACTGGTACATCTCCATGTCCATCAGCGGCACGCCCCGCCGTTAGGCGAGGGCGACCCCGTCGCCGGTGCCGGCGAGGGCGTTGGAGGTGATCTTGAAGACTCGACCGTAGCCACCGCTGGCGATCAGGACCGTCTTGGCGTGGATGACGTGGATCTCCCCCGTCTTCAGCTCCATCGTCACCACGCCAGCGCAGCGACCGTCCTCGGCGAAGATGATGTCCACCAGGTGATGCTCGTCGAAGAAGTTGACGTTGTGCTTGATCCCCTGCTGGTAGAGGGTCTGGATGATCATGTGCCCGGTGCGGTCGGCGGCGTAGCAGGCACGGCGAACGGGACCCTCGCCGTAGTTGCGGGTGTGACCGCCGAAGAAGCGCTGGTCGATCTTGCCCTGCTCGGTGCGGTTGAAGGGGAGCCCCATGTGCTCCAGTTCGAGGACCGCGTCGATCGCCTCACGGGTCAGGACTTCAGCGGCATCCTGGTCCACCAGGTAATCGCCGCCCTTCACCGTGTCGTACATGTGCCATTCCCAGTGGTCCTCTTCCCGGTTGCCGAGCGCGGCGCTGATGCCGCCCTGGGCCGCTCCGGTGTGGGACCGCGGTGGGTAGAGCTTGCTGACGACGGCGATGTTCGCCTTGCCCGCGAGCTGGATCGCGGCCATCAGGCCCGCGCCGCCTGCTCCCACGATGACCGCGTCGAACCGGTGATACGTCATGGGGAAATCTCCTTGAACCCGGGTCGTTCGCCACGCCACGATGCGTGGGAACGCAGTTCCGGATGCGTGCATGTCGCCTGCCATCGGGGCGGGTCGCCGCGCACATGTGAATGGTTCCTATTTTCGCAGGGTTTCCGCGTTTGTGCCGCATGGATGGACCGTCGCTTCTCCCGGAAGTTGGGCGCAGTCACCAGACTGCACCCAGCCGAAATCGGCGCGGCATCGCGCGCGGATGGACCAGGCGATGGGCAGGGAAGGCGAATGTCTGTTCGGTATACTTGGAGAATCAGGGATGCACCCGTCATCGCGACGACCCGGCGCCGTCCTGGCCGCCCGCTCGCACGACCGCCCCGCATCCGCCGTCCATTCCACCGGGAGTCCCCCCTTGTCCGCACCCAGCACCCCCCTCGCCGATCGCGTCGCCGCCGCCCGCGAGGTCGCCAGCGCCTCGGTCGAAAAGATCATCGCCCTCACCACCGCCATCACCGAGGTTCCCGCTCCCACGAATGACGAGTCCGAACGTGCGGCCTTCGTCGCGGAGAGCTTTCGCACGCGCGGCTATCAGGATGTGACCATCGATCACCTCTCCGATGTCCTGGGCGTGCTGCCGGGACGCGATCGGAGCGCCCCGCCATTGTTGCTCGCGGCCCACATCGACACGGTCTTCCCGCGCGGCCTCCGGATCGCGGTGGAGCGACGCGGCGACACGCTTCACGCGCCCGGTGTGGGCGACAACAGCCTCAGCGTGGCAGCCGTGGCCCAGGTCGCCAAGGCGTTCGAGGCGCTCGGCGTGCAGCCGGCGGTGGATGTCTATGTGACCGGCAACGTCGGCGAAGAGGGCCTCGGCGACCTGCGCGGGATGCGGGCGGTGGTCGATGCGATCCCGAATCTCGGGGCGGCGATCGCTGTGGAAGGGCACAGCCTCGGTCGCATCACGCGGAAGGCCGTTGGCAGCCGGCGGCTGCGGGTGACGGCGACCGGACCTGGTGGCCATTCATGGGGCGATGCCGGGCGGCCGAGCGCGATCCACGCGCTGGCGAAGGTGATCGCCCGGCTGGACGAGATCCCGCTGACCAGCGACCCGAAGACCTCGTTCAATGTCGGGCTCTTCGAGGGAGGCATCAGCGTCAACACCATCGCGCCGACCGCGACCGCGGTGATCGACATGCGTTCGACCGATCCGGAGGCCCTGGCGAAGCTGGTGAACCGGGTGGGGCAGATCATCAAGGCCGGGTCGACGCGGGAGGTGCCGATCGCGATCGAGGTCGTCGGTGATCGTCCTGCGGGCGAGGTGCCGCAGGATCGCGGGATCGTGCCGCTCGGAATCGGCGTCCTGAAGGAACTCGGCATCGATGCGGTGGTCGATGCCTCCAGCACCGATGCCAACGTGCCCATCTCGCGCGGCATTCCGGCGATGTGCATCGGGCTCACGAACGGCGGCAACGTGCACCGCGAGGACGAGTTCATCCGGATTCCGCCGCTCGCGACCGGCTTCGCGCAGCTCCTGCTGGTGACGCTGGCGGCGACCGAGGCGCTTGCCGCCGGGGAACTTTCGTGATTACGGACTTCCGGAAATGGCGTGACGCCAACCGCACCGTCGAGCCAGAGCCGCAACCACAGGAGCGGCCTGCCTCGCGGTTGCAGGGGAACGGGGCGTGGTCGCGCTTCGTCGCCGTCGACGTCGAGACCTCGGGGGTCGATCCTGCCCGCGACGAGATCATCGAGATCGCGGTGATCGTCTTCGAGCGGGATGGCATTGTCGAAGAGTTCGCGCAGACGATTCGCCCCAAGCACCCGGTTTCGCTCGACATCCAGCGACTCACCGGCATCACCGAGGCGGAGCTGGACGCCGGCAAGCCCTGGGAAGACGTCCGTCCCGAGGTGGAACGCCTGCTCGGGTCGCTCCCGATCGTCGGTCACTCGGTCCAGTTCGATGTCGCGTTCCTGCAGGCCGCCGGACTCCGTGTCCTCAACCGCCAGCTCGACACCTACCAGCTGGCGAGTGCGCTGATTCCCGACCTCCCGAACTACTCGTTGCAGACGGTTGCCAACGCGCTCGGGATTCCGCTCACCGACGACGATCGGCATCGCGCCCTGGCGGACACCGCCGCAGCGTACCTCTCCTTCTGCCGCCTGCTCGATCGCATCGATTCCTACGACACCTCGACCCTGATGCAGGTGGCGGACTATGCGGCCCAGGCCAGCTGGCCCGAGGCCGTGCTCTTCCGCAACGCGGCCGATCGCGAGTTGCCCGGTCCCATCTTCCACATCGACGGATCGTTGAAGGATTCGCGCCAGCCGCCGCTGGAGTTCGCGTTCACCGATTCCCGGGAGAAGCCGGAGCCGCTGCGCAAGACCGGGTCGGACCGGCCGATCGACCTGCACGCCGTGGAACACCTGCTCGCGCCCGACGGCCCGTTGCCCCACGTCCTCGATCGCTACGAGTCGCGTCCCTCCCAGCAGCGGATGGCCGTCGCGGTCGCGCGGTCACTGAACGACGACGGCCAGCTCATGGTCGAGGCGGGGACCGGTACCGGGAAGAGCCTCGCCTACCTGCTCCCGGCGGCATTGCACGCCATCGAACGGGGCGAGCGCGTCGTTGTCAGCACGGACACCCTGGCATTGCAGGACCAGCTCTATACGAAGGACCTTCCCGACGTCCGGACCGCCCTCCTCGAATCCGGCGTGACCGACGAGCTGCGCGTTGCCGTGATGAAGGGCGCCGCGAACTACATCTGCCTGACGCAATGGTTCAAGCACATCCGCCAACCGGCTGCGGACCCGGCGGACGCATCGTTGCGCGCGAAGGTGATGCTCTGGCTGGGCCAGACCACGACCGGCGACCGGGCCGAACTGCGCCTGACCCAGGAGGAAGAGGCGCACTGGCGGAGCGTCGCGGCGGGCGACCAGGTCTGCACGATGAAGAGCTGCGCCTACGCCCGGCGTGGCCAGTGCTTCCTGCCCCGGGCACGCAGCCAGGCCGCGAACGCCCACATCGTGATCGCCAACCATGCCCTGCTGCTCGCGGGAGGATCGCCGGAAGGGCATGTCATGGGGGCGTTCAACCGGCTGATCCTCGACGAGGCGCATCATCTCGAGGACGAGGCGACGGCAGCCTACGGGTTCTACCTCGACCGCCGGACGCCGGAGGAGTTCATTTCCGGGCTGGTGAAGGCGGATGGCGCGGTGATGGGCGGTGCGTTCGCCATCGCCTCGACCTTCCTCACCCGGCTGCCCCAGAAGGTCGCGATCGAGGCCGCACCGAAGGCACTCGACCGGCTGACTGCCGCTGAAAGTGCTGCCGGGCGGGCCGCGCTGCTGGTGGGTGAGTTGTTCCAGCGCCTCGGTGAGCTCCTGCCCGGCCAGAAGCGCCAGAGCCAGAGCTACGCCGATTCCCTCCGCGTCACCGATGCCGTTCGTCACCGCGCCGAATGGCACGACCTGACGCTGTTCTGGCAGGACCTCGACAAGGCGTTGCGGACGCTGCTGGAGACGGGCGACTGGTTCCTCCAGATCCTCGACAAGCTGAGCCTGCCGGACGACCTGGAGCACCCGGAGACGAAGCAGCGCGACCAGATCACGCTGGATCTCAGCCGGAACCTGGTCGGCCTGAACACGATCACCGCCCAGCTCCTGAGCGTCTTCGGCAAACCGAGTCCAGCCGAGGTCTGCTGGATTCGCCGCTCGGCCATGCAGGGCACCATCTCCCTGAACGTCGCCCCGCTGATGGTGGATGTCCTGTTGCAGGAGCGGCTCTACGCGAACGTGCGGACCGTGGTGATGACCTCCGCGACCCTCACCATCGACGGATCGTTCGACTACATGGCGGACCGGCTGGGGATGCAGGACGCCGATGGGCTGCAACTCGGCACGCCATTCGACCATGAGCGTTCGACGCTGCTCTACGTGGCTGACGACATGCCGGAGCCGAACGACGGGCGGTACCAGTTCGAGCTGAACCAGGCGCTGATCGAACTCCTCGCCGCGACCGAGGGCCGGGCGCTGGTCCTGTTCACGAGTTACGCAGCCCTCCAGGCGACCCATCGGGCGATCAAGGTTCCGTTGGAGCAGCACAACGTCGTCGTGCTCGGCCAGCGCATCGACGGCAGCCCCCGCCAGCTGGTGGAGCGCCTGCGGAGCACTCCGGGGACGGTGGTGCTCGGCACGTCCACCTTCTGGGAAGGCGTCGATATCGCCGGGGATGCGCTCAGCCTGCTGGTGATCACCAAGTTGCCGTTCCCGGTGCCCAGCGATCCGATCCACGAGGCGCGGAGCGAATTGCTGGAGAACGCCTTTCTCGATTACTCCGTGCCCCAGGCGGTGCTGAAGTTCAAGCAGGGGTTCGGGCGATTGATCCGGTCGGCGTCGGACCGTGGAGTGTGCGCGATCCTCGACCGCCGCGTGGTGTCGAAACGCTATGGCTCGTCGTTCATCCAGTCGCTGCCGCCGGCGCGGGTCCAGATCGGATCGGTCTACGACCTGCCGTACCACTCGGTGCGCTGGCTGAGCACCCCCGCCGGGAGCAAGGACGGACGTCCGGCGACGCGCGGAGGTCGCCGATGACGATCTCCGTGCCGCCGGTCTCGATGGAGCCGATCTCCGAGATCGACCGCAACCTGTCGCTGGACCTGGTGCGCGTGACGGAGACCGCCGCGCTCAGTGCCGCCCGCTGGATGGGACGGGGTCACAAGGAGAACGCCGATCGGGCGGCGGTCGACGCCATGCGCGAGGTGCTGAATGGCATCGCCATGGAGGGGGTCGTCGTCATCGGGGAGGGAGAGAAGGACCACGCGCCGATGCTCTTCACGGGCGAGATCCTCGGCACCGGCGAGCGCCCGAAGGTGGACATCGCGGTCGATCCGATCGATGGCACGCGGCTCCTGGCGGACGGGCGCCCGAACTCGCTGTGCGTGCTGGCCGTCGCCGAACGCGGGTCGATGTACGGCTGGCAGGACCTGCCCTACATGGAGAAGATCGTGGTTGGGCCGTCCGCACGGGGCGCGTTCGATCTCGAAGCTCCCGTCGCGGACAACCTGGCGCGCGTTGCGCAGGCGAAGGGGACGACCATCCCGAACCTGACCGTGCTCAT
>JBQCJS010000126.1:0-7622 GCA_051952485.1 Thermomicrobiales bacterium
TCTCCCCGGCGCAGAAAGTCTCCTGATCCTCCACATCCCGCTCGCCGGCTCGCCGGCCCGCCAGGAAACCGAGGGCCGTGTCCCTCCGCGTGCAGGGGCACGGCCATCCCCATTCGGTGGAGATGCAGTCGTACCAAATCCCGACGTAATCAGTAGGAATAATGTCGCTATTTTGCTACACTCGGCGGAGCGAGTGACGCGCGCCCTCACAGGGGCCGCGCGTGGATGCCAGTCCTGACCGCCCTCTCGTCGAGCTCCGGGCGGGCGGCAGGCAGGCTCCGCATCCACTCGCGTCCGGATTGCCGTTTCCAGGAGATCGCTCCATGCCGAACCCGCGTGCGCGCATCGCGTCGCCCCCATCCCGCCCGCAATCCGAGGAGTCCACGGCCTCCAGCCGGAGCATCCGTGTCTCCTTCGAAGGCAGCGAACAGGAGACGGCGCAGGCGATCGGGCACGCACTCGTCGCGATGCGCACTGCAGCCGGGCTGACCCAGCTGCAGGTGGCAACGGCAATGGCGACGACACGGACCGTGATCGCCCGGCTCGAACGAGGCGAGGCGCTTCCCTCCACCCGCACCCTGCACCGGTTCGCCCAGGCGACCGGCGCCGGGCTGGACCTGGTGATCGCGCCCGCTCCCGCCACGGCACGCATTCCGGAACGTCATTCGGACCGTCCCTTGCCCTCACTGTCCCGGAGCCTGCCCATGTCCTCATCGACCCGCGACCTGCGCAATCCCGTTCACCTCGCGAATGTCCTCGCCTCCCGGCGGCGCCTGCTCGGCGGGGCGACCGCCCTTGCCGCCGGTGCGGCCGCAAGCACGCTGGGGCCCGGCGCGTCCGTCTTCGCCCAGGGGACGGCGACGGCCTCGGTGGACGCATCGCCGGAAGCGTCGCCGGCCACCGGCACCAGGACGATCACCACGCCGCTCGGCACCTACGACATCCCGCTCAATCCGCAGCGCGTGGTCACCATCGATTCCCGGCTCGACCTGGAGCCGGCCATCGCCCTCGACCTCCCGGTGATCGCCACCAGCTACGACCATCCGCTGCCGTGGGTGCCGGTCGACCCGGACCTGCCGCTGCTGGAGGCGCCGGTCGATATCGAGGCCGTGGCGACGCTGAACCCCGACCTCATCGTGTGCGTCAACCTCGATTCCGAGATGTGGCCCGCGCCGACCCTGAACCGGATTGCCCCGGTCATCACCACCGACTTCGCGATCCATTGGCGCGACAACCTCGCCCAGCTCTCCGACTGGCTGGGCATGACCGATCGCCTGCAGGATGCGCTGGACACCTACGATGGCATGGTGGCGGATGTCCGCGCCCGGCATGCCGACGCGATCGCCAGCAAGCAGGTCGCCTATCTCCAGTACTTCCCGACCGATGCCGAGGTCTATCACAATCTCGAGACCTACATCATGGGTACCGTGCTGGCCGATCTCGGCGGCACCCCCTTCGGCGGATTCAAGACGGCGGACACCTGGAAGCTGAGCGTCGAGCGGATGAACGAGCTCGCCGGGGCCGATGGCTTCCTGGTGGTGAATGTCGGCGACGACGCGCCCGACCAGCTGGCGGAGCACCCGCTCTGGCAGGCCCTCCCCGCCGTGCAGGCCGGGGCGGTTGTCATCTCGCCGGGAAATGTCAACTACGGCTCGATCTACACCGCCCAGGAGATCGTCCGCCTCTACGACGAGCTCTACACCGCGATCGGCTGACACCCCCACGATCCGCATGCACACCAGGACAATGTCGCTGGCACGATCCAGCGACGTTGTCCCGGTGTCGGCGCCTGGCGGGATGGCAATCTCAGTGGTGGTCCGGCGGCCAGGTCCCCATCACCTGCCGGAGGATGGCGAACTCCCCGAGGTGATAGGCGTTGTGATCGGCCACCAGCAATGCCTGCCGCAGCACGGTGTATTTCGGGTCGCCGCCCGCGTTCACCACCGGGTCGTCCAGGCCGGTGGCCGGGTCGGCCACGATCGCGCGGACGGCGGCGAGGTCGTCGTGGATGCCATCCACCGTCACCTGCCAATCCGCCTCCGTGGCGGTCGCATCGGCGGCGGGCCAGTAGTCGTCCGGCCACGTCTGTTCCTGGTAATCCGGGTCGCGCATGAAGTCGAGAATGTCCCGCTGGGCGAGCCGGATATGCTCCAGCAGGTGCCAGGGCGTGTAGGGCACGTTCGGCGGAGAGGCGCTCATGGCCGAGGACGGGAAGTCGGCGACGGCCTCGTCGAGCGACATGTGGGCATTGCCGCCATCGAGCAGGGCGAGCACCTGCTCGCGCGTGGCAATCGGGGTCGATGCGGGCATGGGCATGGTCCTTTCCAGGGTCACGGCGAAGTTCGACCCCGCTAGCCCCGCAACCTCCGCGCCGCCCCCTGGCAGTTCCGTATTCCCGCCACGATCAGCACGATCGTCAGGATGGTGGTGCCGATCGCGAAGGCCCGGATCCCCAGGTCGGCGATCAGGGGCACCGAGAGCGCGGTCAGGATGCCGCCCCCCAGCAGCGGTTCGTAGAGCAACTGCTTGTAGCCATAATCGTTCGCGGCGGTCGTTCGGCGATCCGGATCGGCCATGTCGGCGAGCACGAAGCCGGTCGCCACGTTGCCCTGCGACTGGCCGAAATCGGCGATGGCATGTTCGAACCAGTTGGCCGGATGGATGCGCGGCCCGAGCACCAGCAACCCCACCACGCTCCAGAGCACCCCGATGATCGTGAAGATCACCAGCGCCGGGATGTTGTGGCCCAGCGTCGCCAGCGACATCGTCCCGATGGCCGAGGCGATCAGGATGTCGAGGGCGAAGGCCGATACCCCCTGCACCGCCTGCTTCTCGATCCGGTGCCCCTGCCCGATGCGCGTGACGGCGATCTGCACGATCAGGCTGCCGATTACCGTCAACGGAAAGAGCGGAAAGGCATCGAAGATATTGGAACCCAGCTGATGCGCCACCCATCGCATCAGTTCCAGGATCACGATGCCGACCGCGATCGCGGCGCCAACCAGCGCGAACCCGAAGACGAAGGAGGTCATGCCGCTCTCGTTCACCGGGGTGTCGGGGCCGTCCGGCTCCAGGCGGATCGCATCCAGGTCCAGGGCGTCGTCGTCGGCCACCAGGTCCGTGCGGGCCACGGTCACACGCGGCGACGAGATCGCCCAGTTCACGAGGAACGCCCCGACCACGATGCCCGTCACCATGCTGACGGTGGCCAGGCCAAGCCCCAGGTCGACGAGATGACCCGCCCCGTTCGCCTCCAGCAGGCGGCCCATGCCGGCGATCGTCCCGTGTCCCCCGGCGAAGGACATCTCCAGCAATGCCCCGGCCTCCGGCTCGAGATGGAAGAGCGGCCGCAGGATCAGGATCACGGCCCAGCTCCCGAGCGCGAACTGCCCGAACGAGAGCACCGATCCGAAGATGGCGGGTGGCGCAGCGGCGTTCCAGAGGGTGGTGGCCGAGGGAATCCGCTTGCCGATCATGATGGCGCCGAACACCACGTTGATCAGCAACCCGGGCAGGACCCGCCAGGTATCGAGCGACGATGCCGGAAAGATGCCAGACGTGCCGGCCAGCTCACCCAGGACCTGCGGCCCCAGGAGCAGGATCAGGAAGCCCGCCACTACCGCTGCGGGAATGTGCAGCCTCCGCAGGAACGGCACCGTTCGCCGCAGCACGCCGGCGGCCAGCAACACGAGCGCCAGCACGACAAACGCAAAGCCGGCTTGCTGCGCCGCCGAATAGGACGTGACCATTCACGCTCTCCCCGCCAATCCAACCGCCCCGAAGCCGGAACCCCGCTCACCAACAACGCACACTATATGGCATCGCTTCGTGGGATCGGCTCCCGGGAACCGGTCGGGTTGGCAGGGCATCGCCGCAGGAACGGGATACCCGCGACGTTGCCCGCGCGGGAAACGGGCGATGGCGGCGACCTAGCCGCGCATACCCTCCAGCGCCTCACGCACGAGGGTGGGGGCGTCGCTCGTCACCGCGTCGACGCCCCAGCCGACGAGCAGATCGACCTCATCCTGTGTGTTGCACGGCCAACCGATCAAGGTCAGGCCGGCAGCGCGGGCGTTCGCCACCATCGCGGCACTCGCGGTGGTGTGATGCATGTCCGCCTGCGCGCACCCAAGCCGGAGCGCCGTTTCGAGGAAGGCATCGCTGTCCCACGCTCCGATGTAGCCGCGCCGTTGCCCCGGCGCCTCCCGCGCCACGATTTCCAGCGCGACGGGATCGAACGAGGTGATCGTCGCGCGGTCCGTCAGGTCCCGCGCCTGGAGGCGTTCGAGCACGCCGACGACGATCCGTTCCTCCCGCTCCGGCGTGTCCTGCTTGATCTCGATCATCATCCCGAGACTGGAGGGCGCCAGCAGGTCCAGCACCTCGTCGAACGCGGGCACGCCGCACGGCATGGCGACATCGGCGAACCCGGCCCGCGCATCGAGCGCCGCCAGCTCAGCCGCCGTGAACGACGAGACCGCACCGGAGCCGTCCGTCGTGCGGTCCACGGTCGCATCGTGGATCACCACCAGCTCGCCATCGCGACTGAGGCGGACATCGAACTCCACCGCCTCCACCTTCAGGGCGAGGGCGTGGGCGAAGCCCGCCAGCGTGTTCTCCGGGGCCTCGAACCGCGCTCCCCGATGGCCGATCACCTGCATCCGCTCCTCCTTCATGTCCGCTCCTCCCGCAAGGGGGCCGGGAGCAATTCGTCGATCCGCGCCAGCACCCATGTCGGGCGGATGGCCGATGCCGCCAGCATGTCCGGCGTCGTCTCGCCGGTCAGCACCAGGGCCGAGGCCATGCCCGCATCGACCGCCATCCGGATATCCGTCGACAGGCGATCGCCCACCATCACACACCGGGATGCCGGCAGGTCCAGCCGTCCCAACGCGGCCTCCAGCATGAAGGGGTCCGGCTTGCCCACCACCTGCTGGCAGCGGGTTCCGGTGCAGCCCTCGATCGCGCCGATGATCGCCGCCGCATCCGGCTCCCCACGACCGCCGGGAAAGGGGCAGAAGCGATCGGGATTCGTCGCGATCAGGAACGCCCGCTTGTGGACGGCGATCGCATCGAAGGCGATCTGGAGCTTGTGGTAGGCGAAGGTGCGGTCGTAACTGGCGATCACGATGTCGATCCGCTCCGGATCGTCCGAGAGGCGGAGACCGGCCGCCTCCAGGGCGCGCCACACCGGCTCCTCCGCGATCGGGTAGACCGTCGCGTCCGGATGATGCTGGAGCAGCCAGCGGGTGACGGTCTCGACCGTGGTGAGCACCTCCGCGGGGGTCACGTCCAGCCCAAGCCCGTTCAGCTTCCGCACGTAGGCGTCGATCTCCCGCGTGGGGTTATTGGAGAGGAAGAGGATCTTGCACCCCAGCGCGCGCAGGGTGCGGACGGTATGCAGGGCACCCGGCAGCAGGGCGTCGCCCAGGTAGATGGTGCCATCGAGATCGAAGATGTAGCCATCGGCCGGTCGATCCGGCGTCATCACAGCCTCCTTCCCGCGTGACGGGATGGGCGCCAATCGCAGGCACGGCCTCCTGCCGGGATCACCGCGCGAATCCCCGGACCTCCGTGCGAATCACCGGTCGCGTTCCCGGAGGTGCAACTCTCGCACCTGCGAAGGCCGCACCTCCGGACAACGTTCGCGGACTCCGCTGTAGTGAATCACGTTTTCCGGCGAGCGATGCACGGGCCGCCCTGCACATCTGTGCGCCACACACGCGCCGGATCATCGCAGGATGTTAACCGTTGGCCCGGAGCGTCCCGCTTCAATAGGACTGCAGCGCGAACGAACGCGCCTCCGGAATCCCATGGTACGCATATCCGTACTTCAGGAGACAGACGCTCATGACCCAGGAACTCACTCGCCGCCGGTTTGCCACCACTGCCGCCGCGCTGGCCGGCGCCACCGTGGTGGCGGGCTCCTCCGCCCGCCTCGCCGGTGCCGCCTCGTCGCGCATCGGCAATCCCGCCGTCATCCGCGCGCAGAACGCGCCGGTCGAGGTCGTCTTCCACCACATCTGGGGCACGCCGCCGGGCGAACAGGCGCCGGAGAAGCAGAACGCCGCGATGCAACTGATCGAGGCCTTCAACGCCAGCCAGAGCGACGTGAAGCTGATCAGCCGCACCGATACCGGCGACTACTACCAGAACCTGCAGAAGACGCAGGCCGAGCTGGCCGCCGGCAATCCGCCGGATCTCGTCGCGGTGCCGTGGGCGTTCGTCGACTGGGCGACCAAGGGCCTCGGGCTGGTGCCGCTGGAGGACGCCGTGGGCGAGGATCAGGTGAAGCCGGTCTTCGCCAACCTGCGCGACCAGGTGCTGCCGATCGTCACGCTCGATGGCAAGACGATGGGCATGCCCTTCGCCTTCTCCACCCCGGCGATCTACTACAACGTGGCCATGCTGGAGAAGGCCGGCATCACCGCCGAGGACCTGATGGCGGACTGGCTGACCTTCAACGACAAGGCGAAGGCCGTGACCGAGGCCAACGGCGTGCCGGCGCTCTCCATGATGGGCAACTGGATCGCCCAGGGCATCATCCAGTCGAACGGCGGCCGCGTGCTGAACGACGAGGGCGAGTTCGGCATCGCCATGCCGGAGAGCATCGAGGCGATGGCGACCATCGCCAGCATCCACGAGGCCGGCAACAAGATCACCGGCACCTCCGCCGAGCTCTACCAGTCCTTCCTCGCGGGCGCCATCCCGGTTCACCACGCGTCCATCGCCTCCCTCAGCGGCATCCGCACCAATGCGACGATGGAGTTCGGCACCGTGGGCGTGCCGCACTTCGGCGACAAGAAGCGCTGGATGTCCTGCGGCGGCTCCTTCATCGGCATGTTCGCCCAGGACCCGACCAGGCAGCAGGCCGCCTTCGAGTTCCAGAAGTTCGCGCTCTCCGAAGAGGGCTACACGATCTGGAACCAGTACGGCTACCTGAACGCCACCAGGTACGACCTCCCGATCCTGCCGGGCCAGGAGGCCGCCTACGCCACGCTGGAAGAGGGCATCAACGCCGAGACCCCGTGGCCGGGCGAGCGCGGCGGCGAGATCTCCGACACCTGGAACACCTATGTCAACCGCATCTGGGACGGCGACATCGACGCCGAATCCGGCTGCAACGAGGCACTCTCCGAGATGGACGCCATCCGGGGCTAGGGTTCACCGTCCGCGACCGGGGTGCCGCCATGACGGCGCGCTCCGGTCGTCCCCGTTCTGTCTCGCCTTCCCACCCTCCCGTTCTTCGCAAGGACCGCGCATGGGATCGATCCGGAGCTCCATCTCGCAATCGTCCACCACCGCCGCATCGGGCGCGGCGCATCCCGCCGTGCCGCCTCGCCATGTCTCCCCCGCAACCACGGCCACGACCACGGCCACGCGGCGGCCGTCGTTCGGCAAGCTGCTGGAAGGCGCGACTCCCTACCTGCTGGTGGCGCCGCTCCTGCTGCTCATCATCGTCTTCATCTACTGGCCGCTGATCTACTCCAGCTACCTTTCGCTGTTCGACTGGAATTTCGTAAAACCGGACAAGACCTTCGTCGGCTTCGACAACTACACGAGCCTCGCCGACAATCCCCGCTTCCTGCGTTCGCTGCGCGGCACGTTCATCTACATCCTCG
>JBQCJS010000127.1:0-2938 GCA_051952485.1 Thermomicrobiales bacterium
GCCGAGCACCGAGCCGATGCGTTCGATGGCGTCCGTGAGCGCCTCGTCGCTCGTCGCGAACGAGAGGCGGATGTGGCCGGTGCCGGCTGCGCCGAAGGCCGAACCCGGCACGACCGCGACGTGTGCCTCGTCCAGGAGCCGGGCGGCGAGCGATACATCATCCAGCCCGGTCTCACGGCCATCGACGAAGGCATAGAACGCGCCCTCGATCGGCGCGACCCGGAGGCTGTTGACGGCGTTCAGCCCATCGGTCACGAGCTGGCGGCGTCGATCCCATGCCGCCACCATCTCGGCGATGATGCCCTGGTCGCCGTCGAGGGCGGCGACGCCTCCCACCTGCACGAACGAGGTGGCGCAGGTGACCGAGTGACTGTGGACCTTCGCGATCTCGGCGACGAGCGGCGTGGGTCCCGCCACGTAGCCCAGTCGCCAGCCGGTCATGGCGTAGGCCTTGGAAAAGCCGTTGAACGTCAGCGTGCGCTCGGCCATCCCGGGAAGGGAGGCGAGGCTGACATGCCGGGCGTCGCCGTAGACGATCTTCTCGTAGATCTCGTCGGACCAGACCAGGAGGTCGTGCTCGATCGCGAGGGAGCGGATCGCCTCCAGCTCCTCGGCGCGCAGGACACGCCCGGTGGGGTTGTTCGGTGAGTTCACGAGGATCACGCGGGTGGCAGGCGTGATGGCGGCTTCCAGCATCTCGCTGCGGACGGTGAAGCCATCGTCCGGATCGAGCTCGACACGGATGGGGGTGCCGCCCGCGAGTTCGATCATCGGGACATAGGAGACCCACGACGAATCGAGGACGAGCACATCGACGCCGGGCTGGACGAAGGCCGTCGCGGCGGAGAAGAGCGCCTGCTTGCCGCCGGGGGTGACGAGGACGCCATTCGGCTCCACCGCAATCCCGTTGTCCTCGGCGAGCTTGCGGGCGATCGCGTTGCGAAGCGCCGGGATGCCGTTGCTGGCGACGTAATGGGTGTCGCCGGCATTCATGGCGTCGACCGCGGCCTGGCGGATGTGGGCAGGCGTGATGAAGTCGGGATCGCCGCCGCCGAGGTCGATGACATCGACGCCTTCCGCGCGCAGCTTTCGCGCACGGTCGGAGACGGCGACAGTGGGAGAGGGGCTGGCGTTGCGCACGCGATCGGCGGCGAACCGCGCGAAACCGTCATCGGATGGCATGAGAAGTGGAACCTTTCGCATCGAGGATCGGGCGTGGCGGGCGGCGATGTCCCGCCGGTCCAGGTCGTGCGTAGGGTACCGAAAGACCGCGTTGCGGAAAAGAGGCCGGGCGTCCGGGAACCTGATGGTCCAACCGGACGTTCTGATGGAAACGCTACAATCGGCGTGCAGGCCGATTGCAGTCAGTCGAATCGTGCAGCCGGATTCCGAGGGGTGGGGCTGCCAGGGTGGAGGGACCCACGATGAACGCACCACGACCACTCAGGATGGGAAGCGCGGCATTGCGGACGTTGATGGCGTTGTTGCTGGGACTGATCGGGCTTGGCTCGATGATCGGTCCGGCAGCGGCCTCGACGGCCACGCTGTCGCAGAAGACCGGCCTCGTCGATGACGAGACCTATGTCAGCGACACCTCGGGCGAGGAGATCACCTGGGGTGGTGACTGGACCTTCGACAACGATTCGTCGTTCGTGGAGGACGATGTCGAACGGGTCGCCCTGACCGGCGACGCGGGCCTGCTGGACGTCATCTACTTCCCACCGGGCCTGAATCTGGTGGAAACGCGCGACGACCTGTTCGATCTCCTGACGGACGGCGCGGACGATACCCTGCAGATCGACCGGGGGGACTACGCAGGCTCGTCCGGAGAGGTCTCCTACTCGCTGGACAAGGTCCTGGTCGGTGACACCGAACTGGCGATGTTCACCCTCCTGATGGAGCGGTCCGACGACACCTTCGTGACCGTCTTCTACTCCACGCCGAAGCTGTTCGCCACCGGCATGGAGAGCGCGCAGAAGAACATCGAGGTCGATGGCGCGGCCATCTTCCAGGGGATCGAGCCGGCCGGCCTGAAGGACGCGCTCGACGGCGCCCCGTCCCTCCTGGACGGCGCGTCGGCCGGCACCGGATCGCGCTCGACCACTGGGGACGAGACGGAGACGCCGGAAGCGCGCACCGACGAGACCGAGACACCGGAGGCCACGGAGCCGGAGGAGACCGAGACGCCCGAGGCACGCAGCGGGCGGACCGAGAGCGACGAGACGGAGACCCCCGACGCGCGCGGCGGCCGGACGGAATCCGACGAGACCGAGACGCCCGAGGCCGACGAGACCCCGGAGGGCACCGGATCGAAGAAGACCTCCACGGGTTCCAGCGATGACTTCGCGGACCTCGGGGTGACCGGCGACGGTGAGTACGAGAGCCCGCAGTACGGTATCCCCGTCGAGTGGACCGAGGCGTGGTTGATCGACGAGAGCCTGGATGCCCCGGTCGTCTCCGATACCGACACCGGCACGGACCAGATCGGGCTGGTGCGGGCGGACTTCAGCGAGGGCGAGCCAGAGACCTACGGTGCTCTCTCGGTGCGCTTCTTCGAGGCCGGGTCCGAGGATACCCCGGAGAGCGTGGTCGACTACTGGACGTCCAAGGACTACCTGAACGGCGGCGCGGGCGATGGCTCCACGGTGCTGCTGTCCGACGCCACGAAGACGGAGGGCAGTGTCGTCCTCGTTTCCGAGCTGGACAGCGGCGGCACCCTGGTGCAGTACCTCTCCGTCTTCTTCCTCGACCGGGGCAAGACGGCGGTAATGATCGAGTTCTACGCGACCGATACCTCCATCGCCGATGCCTACGCCGACGCCGAGGACGGGGTGACGGTCGATGGACAGCCCATCCTGACGATCTTTGACGCGAAGGACATCGAGGACGCGCTGGCCGACCAGTAGACGTTTCTCACCGATCCAGATGTGGAGAGAGG
>JBQCJS010000128.1:0-6228 GCA_051952485.1 Thermomicrobiales bacterium
CCCGCCGGGCCGCTGCCCCGCCCGGGCCTGCGCCCCTTCCGCATGACCGGGACGGATCGCGCAGCACATCATGGACGGGCCACCGACCATACACGGACCACATGCGGCAATCCCTACGATGCGTTCCGGAGAGCCGGGTCGTGCCCGCACCGGCGGGCCCGCGGAGCCGGCACCACGAGGAAATTCCGCATGTCCTCCGACGCCCCCACGCTCGTTCCGTCGCTCGATTCCCCATCGCTGGACACTGCTGCGCCGAAGCGCCGCTCCGGGTCGCTCGCGCGATCCCTCCGCCACCGGCTGCACCCCGCCTGGATCGCGGCCGGCGCTATCGCCGCGCTCTCCTTGCTGCTGGGTTTCATCAACCTCGGCCGCATCGGCACGGCGAACGCCTACTACGCCGCCGCCGTGAAGAGCATGACGGAGAGCTGGCATGCCTTCTTCTTCGTCTCGTTCGACAAGGAAGGATTTGTCTCGGTCGACAAGCCGCCGCTCGGGCTCTGGTTGCAGGCGATCTCCGCCCGCCTGCTCGGGTTCCACGGCTGGTCGATCATGCTGCCGCAGATCCTGGCGGCGGCCATCTCCACCGTCCTCGTCTTCCTCATCGTCTCCCGCGTCTTCGGGAAGCCGGCCGGGCTGATCGGCGCCCTCGTCCTGGCCATCGCCCCGATCAACGTCGCAACCTCGCGCAACAACACGTCGGACACCGTTCTCGCGATGGTGATGATCCTGGCGGTCGGCGCCACCGTGATCGCCACCGAACGCCACAGCATCCGATGGTTCGTCCTCGCGACCGCCCTGGTCGGGGTCGGCTTCAACATCAAGATGATGGAGGCCTACCTCGTCCTGCCTGCCCTGATCCTCGGCTGGCTGATCGCCCCCTCGCCCCGGCGCGAGGCCCCAGACGCGACCGATGCCGACATCGCGGAGGCCGTTCCGGCCCCGCCCAGCCACGACCACGACCACACCCACAACCACGACCACTACCCGTGGCGGACGCGCCTGCTCGGACTCGTCGCCGGGGGCATCGCCACCATCGTCGTCTCCTTCTCCTGGGCCACCGTCGTCCAGTTGACGCCCGCCAGCGCGCGGCCCTACATCGGCTCCAGCACCGACAACAACATCTTCAACCTGATCTTCGAGTACAACGGCATCAGCCGCCTCCTGCGCCGTGGCCAGACACTCTCGACCCTGGCGAGCGGCAACAGCTCCTTCGCCGCTGGCGGCGGAGTCGGTGGCGTCAGCGAGAATGGCCAGCCCGGCGTCTTCCGCTTCCTGAACGAGAATCTCGGCGGCCAGATCGGCTGGCTGGCCGTCGTTGCGGTGATCGGCCTGGTCGTGGCATGGGGGTGGGGAGCGTGGCGCACGATGACGCCCCAGCGCGTCTCCCTCGCGATCTGGGGCGGCTGGTTCCTCTCCGCCGCGACGTTCTTCAGCATCGCCGGGTTCTACCACCGCTACTACCTGACCACCGTCTCACCCTCGATCGCCGCGCTCGTCGGCATCGGCAGCATCGCGCTGTGGAATGCGTGGCGGCACGGTGGTTGGCGCATCCTGCTTCTTCCCGCAACCCTGCTCGCCGGCGCAGCGGCCCAGTGGTGGATCCTCCGCCCATACGACGACTGGAGTCGTCGCCTCACCCCGGTCATCGTCGGGCTTGCGGTCGCGGTCGCCATCGTCCTGCTCGTGCTGCCGCTGGTGCATCGGGAGTCCTGGTCCGTGTCGCGCCGTCATGCCATCGGGAAGGTAGTCGCGACCATCGGCCTCGCCGCGCTCCTGATCGCCCCGGCCACCTGGAGCGCGATCACCGTCACCGCGGCGAACGCGAATGGCACGCTCCCGCTCGCGGGTCCCGCGACCGGCGCGATGAATGGCATGGGCGGCGGCACGTTCAGCGGCTTCGATCGGGCCGACCGGTCGCGGACGGGCCGGAGCGATGACGGCCGGGACGCCCGGAGCACCGATGGGACCACCGCCGGAGCCCTGCCGTCCGGAACGCCGGACGCTGGCGCCAACTTCACGGCTCCTTCCGCCGAGGACCTCCCCGCCGGGCAGGACGACCAGGCCACCTTGCCGCCGACAGGAACCGCGGGTGCGGCCATGCCGGGCGGCGGGACAGGCCGGGAGTCGGGAACGTCCCTCGACAAGACGACGCTGGACTACCTGATCGCCAACAAGGGCAATGCCCGCTGGCTAGTGGTCGTGCCGAGCGCGAACGCCGGTTCCTCGATCATCCTCGAAACCGGCCAACCGGTGATGGCCCTCGGCGGGTTCTCCGGCTCGGACCAGATCCTGACACTCGACCAGTTCAAGCAGCTCGTCGCAAACGGCGAGATCCGCTTCGTGATGACCGGCGGGGGCATGGGCGGCGGTGGGAGCCGCGATGGCGGCAATGGCGAAATCCTGGACTGGGCGAGCGGGACCTGCTCGCCGGTCACCGTCGATGGATCGACCGTCACCGGCCTCTACGACTGCCAGGGCGCGACGTGAGTGCCGCGCTCATCGGCGCATCCAGGGCGCTGGCCGCCGCCGGGTTCCCCAGACGGCCCGGTGGTCGCCGGTTGCCGGGGCCGGTTCCTGAGCGTCGCTTCAGCCTTTTTTCAGCTTCCGCACAGCTTTGTCCAGACCCATCGGCATCCTGCCTCCGTATATCCACCTCGATGGCGGTGTTGGGCGCCATCGCGGATCGGTTCAGGCAAGCGAGCATGCAGATGAGCTCCCAGGACCCCACGCTTCTCTCGTCGGTGGCGGCAATCCCGAGCGATACCGGGACGTCGTCGCAGACGCGCCTCCCGGACTCGATCCTCGCGATGACCCGGGGTCGCATCCGGGTGGAACATGCGGCGATCGCCCTCATCGCCCTGCTGTCGCTCGGCCTCGGCGTCTTCCGGATCGACCGGCTCGGCACGGCGAATCCCTACTACGCGGCCGCCGTCCAGAGCATGACGCGGAGCTGGCACGCATTCCTCTATGTTTCCTTCGATCGCCTCGGCTTCGTCAGCATCGACAAGCCGCCGCTCGGCCTCTGGGACCAGGCGTTGCTTGCCGACCTGCTGGGATTCCACGGCTGGGTCATCATCCTGCCGCAGGTCCTGGCGCTCACCGGCTCGGTGGTCCTGCTCTACCACCTCGTGAATCGCACCTTCGGCGCGACGGCCGGCCTGATCGCGGCGCTCGCGCTCGCACTGACCCCGATCTCCGTGGCAGCGGCGCGGAACAACACGTCCGATTCGATGCTGGTCTTCGTCCTCCTGCTCGCGACCTGGGCAGTGATGGCCGCCATCACCCGCGAGAGCGTCTGGCGCTTCACGCTCGCGATGGCCCTGATCGGCGTCGGCTTCAACGTGAAGATGATGGGGGCCTGGCTGATCCTGCCCGCCCTCCTCGCCGCCTGGACGCTCAGCCCCTCCGCGAAGCCGCTGCGGCGGCGCATCGGGAGCCGCCTCGCCGGACTCGTGCTCGGGGGCATCACGCTGCTCGCGGTCTCGTTCTCCTGGATGACCTTCGTCCAGCTCACACCGGCAACCGAGCGCCCCTGGATCGACTCGACCGCGACCAACAACGTCTTCTCGCTCGCGTTCGGCTACAACGGGCTCTCCCGCCTCCTCCCCTCCGGCTGGTCCATCTTCGGGCTTCACAACACCGGCAGCAGCGGCCCGGTGAGCGACGTCCTCTCCGGCGGACAAGCGGAGGCCGGCACGCAGGGGATCTTCCGGCTGCTCAGCCCCCAGCTCGGCGCCCAGATCGGCTGGCTGCTGCCGCTGGCGGTGATCGGTCTCGTCGTCGGCTGGGGCGCTCGCCGCTGGTGGTCGCTGGCGCTGGACGAACGCCGGACCTCGCTGGTGATCTGGGGAGGCTGGCTGCTGACCGTGGGCGCGTTCTTCAGCGTGGCGGGGTTCTTCCACCGCTACTACCTCGTCATGCTCGCGCCCGCCATCGCGGCGCTCGTGGGGATCGGGATCGCGACAATCTGGAATTCCCGGGAGTCGAACCCCCGGCTGCTCTGGCTACTGCCGATGGCGGTGGCCATGACCATCGCGGTGCAGCTTCGCCTGCTGGACCGCTTCCCCATCTGGCGCCAACGGCTCGAACCTCCGCTGGTTGGCGGCGCGATCCTGCTCTGTCTCGGCATCCTCGTCCTGGTCCGCGTCCGCAGCGCGCGGGAGGGATGGAGTCCACTCGGGTCAGCCGTGATGACGATGGCGATCGCGGTCATCCTCCTCGCCCCGGCGACGTGGGCAACCCTGACCTCCGTCGATGCCGCGACCGGTGTCCCGAACCCGGCAGCAGGCCCGAGCGCCCCTGCTACCGCCGCCACCAACGCCCGTCTGGAAGCCATTGTCACGAGCGCCTCCCTCGGGCATGGCGCGGCAAAGGGTCCGGCGACAACCGCTCCGTCCACTGCCGACGTGACGGCCTATCTCGTCAAGCACCAGGGCTCGTACCGGTATCTGGTCGCCACGCGGTGGGCGCACGATGCCTGGGGCATGATCCTGTCGACCGGTGATCCGGTGATGGCGCTCGGCGGCTTCACCGGCCGTGACCCGATCCTGAACCCGACGACGTTCGCGCGCACCATCGCGGCCGGGAACGTCCGCTACGCCTGGGGCAATTTCGGACGAAAGGTGACCGGGCGAAAGCCGAGGACGATCGACGAATGGGTCGCAACCCAGTGCACGATGGTCCCGGCCCAATCCGTAAGCGCCACCTCATCTGGTCCCAAGGTCGCGTGGGGCGCATTGAAGCTCTATGATTGCCGCAAGGCGGCGCAAGCGGCCACGCATACCCCAGCGGCATCGGCTGGCGGCTCCTCGAAGGGCCACACCCCATATCAGCCGACCGGGACGCATGGCACGACCCCGACCTCCGGCGCGGCGAGAAACGGCGCCAACGCCACGCCGCCCGTCACCACCCCGACCCCGTCCACAACCCCGATCGCGAATGGTCCGGCACCGGACGCGGCGCACGACGCCCCGGCCCCGAATGTCGCCGCCCACGATGAGAGCGAGCACCCCTCATGAACGACGTCCTGATGCCCACGGTCACTGCCGCCGCGCCGTTGGCGCCCGTCAGACGCGAACGCTCGCGCCGCGCCCTCATTCGCCCGGCGCTCGGGGTGGCGATGCTGGCGGTGGTCGCCATCTTCCTGTGGCGGGCCGGCAAGACCATCGACTGGCGCGTCACCTGGCACACCCTGCAGACGGTCAATCCGCTCTGGTACGGCCTCGCGCTCGCCGCCTTCTGGATCACCTTCATGGTGCGCACGATCCGCTGGCGGGTCCTGCTCGGCAATGCCTCGATCCTGCCGCCGGCGACCGGGCAGCCTGTCCGGTTCGCGACCGTGACGACCACCATGCTGCGGGCGTGGTTCCTGAACGCGGTCACGGTCGGGCAATTGGGCGACGCCTACCGGGCGATGACGATCGCGGAACGTGCGAAGGCCCGCGTCACCCGCGTGGTCGGCACGATCCTCGCCGAGCGTGTCTCGGAGGTCGTCATCCTCACGGTGATGCTCGTTCCGGCGCTGATCTCCGTCTTCGGCCAGCACCTTCCCATCTCCTCGTTCGAGATGTGGTCGATGATCCTCGCCATCCTGGTCGCCGGGCCCGCTGCCCTCCTGGTCGGCCCGCGCCTCCTTGTCTCCACCAGCGGGCGCCTGCCGGAGCGGATCGCCGGTCATGTCCACGACCTCGCGGCCGGTATCGAGGAGTGCCTGCGGCCACCCCTGCGGGTGGTGGGGTGCTCCATCCTCGTCTGGAGTGGCGAGACCGTCACGCTCTTCCTCGTTTCTCGCTCGATCGACGTCCATCTGACGATTCCCCAGGCGGCCGCGATCGCCCTGATGACGGCGCTGCTCACGGCGGTGCCGGTGACGCCGGCGGGGATCGGGATCGCGGAGAGCGGCATGGTCCTCATGTTCTCCGGGATCGGCCTGCCGCTCGGCACTGCGACCGCCCTGACCATCCTCGCCCGCTCGATCACCTTCGGCAGCCTCGTCGTGGTCGGCGGTATCGGCTGGCTTCCGGCGCTGATCCTGAAGCGACCCGCCGTCGTGGAATCGGGCATGGCCGACTGATCCTGAATCCGGATCGCTCACCGATCAGCCGGATTCCAGATGATCCCGAGCACGGAGGAAGGGCGGCCCGCGCGCTGGGGGGCGCCCCTGCTCCCGGTGCCGCCGCCTAACCCGCCGTGCCCCCCCTCGCCGCCCGCCGCGCGGGCCAGGGGACC
>JBQCJS010000129.1:0-2590 GCA_051952485.1 Thermomicrobiales bacterium
GCCCGCTCAAGCTCGCCCCCAGCGTCGACAACCTGGCCCAGCGGTTCGAGCGCAGCACCCTGCAAGTCCACCCCCAGCTCCAGCTCGAACACGACCGGCTGGAAAGCCTGGCGGGACGCCGCGAGAAGGAGTTCGCCGATTTCGGGGTCTTCGCCAGCGGTCTCCGTGCGGGAGCCGACGAGATGCACCGGCTGCTCGTCGATCTCCGGCAGGTCTCCAGCGCGCTGGAGCATTCACTGGATGACCTCAGCGGTGAGGTCAGCGTCGCCAGCGACCATCAGCGCAGCCTGCTGACGGCCGTCGGCAACCTTGAACGCATCACGTCGTCCGGCATCCAGAGCGACCAGGCGATGATGCGCCAGCTTTCCGTCGCCGCCCAGACGCTCGCCGAGACCGCCGACAAGACGATCTCCGGGGCGGAAGCGGCAGGCCAGGCCAGCCGCGCCGCCAGCGAGGCGGTGCGCGGCATCTCGCAGCTCGCCAACCAGATCGCGGAGAGCCAGGTGCGCGTGGAGCGGGCGCTTGCCGGCGAGGGCGAGACGAACCGCCGCCTCGCGGAAGCCCTCCAGGTCACCACCTCCAATAGCCAGGCGACCGCCGCCACCATGAGCGACATCACCGCGAATCTCGCCCGCCTGCGTGAGGAGTTCGAGCGCATCGGCGGCCAGTCCGGCCAATACGCCGGCATCTTCAACACCATGCTCGGCAAGCAGGCGGAACTCTCGCAGAGCATCACTGATGCGGCCCGTGAACTCGGCACGCAGGGCATCACCACCAGCCAGCGCCAGCGCGAGGTGAACGAGGCGATGCAGCATCTCCTCCAGCGGCTGGACGGGCTCGCGAACACCCTCAACCGGATGATCCAGACCTCGCCGAACAACGAGAGCCTGGAGCGCACCGTCACCTCCGCCGTCCGCTCGGAACTCAGTCGCGGCTCCGGCTCCGGCTGGAACCCCTCGAACCGAGGCTAGTCCTTTCCGACCCGCATCCGCTATCCCGCCGCGCCCCTCCTTCTCGCCCTGACCGCGCGGCGGGCATCCCTTCCTGATTCGGAGAGACCCCATGGCCCCCTACAAGCGCAAACCGCGCAGCGGCAGCAGCATGGTCGTCCTCGGTGGCTGGCTCTTCGCCGACCTCCTGCTCGGACTCGCCATGCTCTTCGCCGTCGCCACCACGGTCGGCGCGCCGCCGCCAACCCCGACCCCAACCCAGGCGCCGAACTACCTCGCCACCTCCGAAGCGAATCGCGCGGCGGACAACGCCTCGGCCCAGCAGACCGTAGCGGCCCTGCAGGGCGACATCGCCAACCTCGACACCTCGGCGCAGCAGACCCAGGAAGCCCTGATCTCCGAGAACCAGGCCGCGAATGCCCGCGCCACCGAGGCCGCCGAAGCGCAGGCCACCCGCGACGCGATGTCGGCGAGCGAACGCGCCACGGCGGATGCCCAGGCGACGCAGGATGCCGTCGTGGCCCAGGCAACGATCGAAGCCCTCGCCACCCAGCAGGCGGAGGCGAACGCCAATTCCGGCGACTTGCAGAACCAGCTGGCCACCACGGAGGCGCTCGCGACCCAGAACGCCAGCGCGAACCAGGACACCCAGGGCACCATCACGTCGCTCCAGGACCAGATCGCCCAGAACCAGTCGACCCTTGCCACCAGCGAAGCGCTCTCCACCCAGGCGGCAGCCACCGTCAGCGCGGTGCAGCAGCAACGCGCCGATGCCGACGCCACCTCGGAGGCGCTTGCCGCCCAGGTTGCCGCCCAGTCCCTGAATCCCAACTCCGTGCAGGAGACGATCCAGGTCGACCTGAACGGGGTCGTGTCCGGCAACGCCCAGGCCGTCGCCGATGCACGCACGAAGCTGGAGCAGGTCTTCCAGAAGTACACGAACGGCCAGACCTGCCAAATCGGCTTCGTGCTCATCTCGTCGGGCGCTTCCGATATCGGTTCCGGCGTCAGCCTGTCCGATGCCATCGCGAAACTGATCGCCGATGACTTCCCGGAGTTGCTGCCGGTCGGCGCGGATGGAAACCGGGGGGCGCTGGTCAGCGAGTCGGTGGCCCTGATCGGGAGCACGCCATCCGGAGAGGTGCAGCTGCAACTCTTCTTCAACTCGGGATGCCAACCCGCGAGCTGAGTGGACCGTCTCGCCTTACTCGGGATCTGCTCGCTTGGTCGGACCGCCATGAAGGCCGCAGCGCGACGGGCCGCCCGACAACGTGGTCCGACCGGATGGCCGGGCGATTCGGCCGTTTGTGGGGGCCGACTTCATGTCGGCCCGACCACCCTGCACATGCCAGGTTAGTCTGGACAGTCCACTGAGTTCGGGCCATGGGCGAGCGTCCTGATAGGCCGCCCTTCGCAGGGGGCCGTCGCTCCGCCTGCCGGAGAGGGAGCATGCGCGCGCGTCCTGGCGCCGTCCGGCCGCGCGGTGGGTCCATGAGTCATGACACGAATGGCTTCAGAAATCCTCTCACCCGGCCCAATAGGCACGCGAATTGGCGAAAACTCGGGAGCCTGCTGCCCTGTCCTAACGTCAGGGAGTGATGCGCCGGATCCAAATCGCAGCCTATCGTGAAGAATGGCAT
>JBQCJS010000130.1:0-10271 GCA_051952485.1 Thermomicrobiales bacterium
CGGATGCCCTTCAGGTTCAGCACGATCTCGGTCACGTCCTCGCGGACGTTCGGCACGGAGGAAAACTCGTGCCACACATTGTCGATCCGGATGCGGGAGACGGCGCAGCCTTCGAGCGAACGCAACAGAATGCGTCGCAGGGCGTTGCCGAGCGTCGTCCCGTAGCCGGGCTGGAGCGGCTCAACCTCGTATCGCCCGTAGTTGAGCCCCGTCTCGGCGGTCTTGATGGTGAAGGGTTGCTGCAACAAGCGGACTCGCCTCCTTGCGACACGCATCTCGTCCGGCGCCCTGGCGCCGAACCCCTGAGAGATGCGGTGTTCTGTTCGGTTTCGGCCAATTGGCCCGAAACACTGCCTCGGTGACCGTGCGTCCCCTGCCCTCAACGGCCTGCGGCCGGGAGCCAGGACTAGACGCGCCGGCGCTTCGGCGGACGGCAGCCGTTGTGCGGGATCGGGGTGGTGTCGGTGATGGAGATCACCTGCACGCCGCTGGCCTGCAGCGAGCGGATCGCCATCTCACGCCCGGAACCCGGACCCTTCACGAAGACATCCACCTGGCGAAGGCCATGCTCCTGCGCGCGGCGAGCCGCCGCCTCGGAGGTGACCTGCGCGGCGAACGGGGTGCTCTTGCGGGAACCCTTGAACCCGTTCGCCCCGGCGCTCGACCAGGCGATGACGTTCCCGTTCGGGTCCGTCAGCGTCACGATCGTGTTGTTGAACGTTGCCTGAATGTAGGCTCGCCCGCGAGGAATGTTCTTCCTGTCGCGCTTCCGGATGCGAGTCTTGCCCTGATTGCCACCACGCCGTCGATCAGACATCGCGCGTATCTACCTCCGTCAGAACCATCGTGCTGGCGGGCGCCGGTTCGTGGGCACCCTGCCATCTCAATGTGGCCGCAGCCACCATCACGCCTTACTTGCGCTTGCCGGCCACCGACCGCTTCGGACCCTTCCGGGTGCGGGCGTTCGTGCGGGTGCGCTGGCCGCGCACCGGGAGGCCCCGGCGGTGGCGCATGCCGCGATACGATCCAATATCCATCAGCCGCTTGATGTTCATCGACACTTCACGACGAAGATCACCCTCGACCCGATACTCGCGGTCGATGATGTCGCGGAGGCGATTCACTTCGTCCTCGGTCAGGTCGCGCACGCGCGTGTCCGGGTTGACCCCGGTCCGCGCCAGCAGCGACTGACTCGTGGTCAGTCCGATTCCGTAGATGTAGGTCAGTCCGATCTCGACCCGCTTCTCGCGAGGAAGATCAACACCCGAAATGCGTGCCATGCGTTGTCCTCTGCTGCACTGAACGCCTCACCACCACGTCGCATATGCGGAGCTGCAGTTGGAGGGCGTCGATTCCTAACCCTGCCGCTGCTTGTGTCGCGGGTTCGTGCAGATCACGCGCACGACGCCCTTGCGACGGATGATGCGGCACTTCTCGCACCGCTTGGAAACCGAAGCCGAGACCTTCATGTCCGTTTACTCCTCAAGGCTGCGCCCCATTCGGCGGCACAGCGTTCACCTGTCGTTCCGACCCGCCCGGATGACTCCCGACGATCCGCGAACGCTCCGAAGGCTCGGAATTGCCGTGGGGATTCCCCCGTGTCAGTCGCTCCATCGCCTGCGCCCCGACCCCATATGCGTCCCTGTAGATAGCCAGGGTGTGGTGAGGGGATCGGTCGCACACGCGGATAGCGCGTGTCGGGTGACACACGCCATGAAGGATCAGTGTACCACAGCGGCCAATCGTTCCGTCAAGATGAGCGGATCGCCGTCCGTGATCGCGACCGTGTGCTCGAAATGGGCGGACAGGCCGCCGTCCTTCGTCACCACAGTCCACTTGTCCTTCAGCACCTTCACGTCATCGCCCCCGATGTTCACCATCGGCTCGATCGCCAGGGTCATGCCCGGACGAAGCCGGATGCCGTGGTTCGGGTCTCCGAAGTTCGAAACGTGCGGGTCCTCATGCATGGTCCGGCCAATCCCGTGACCACCCCATTCGCGGACATTGCCGTATCGACCCTGCCCACGCTGGTCAATGAAGGACTCGATCGCGTGCCCGATGGCGCCGAGCCGGTTGCCGACCCGCGCCTGGGCGATTCCGGCGTACAGCGCAGCCTCGGTGTCGGCCAACAGGGCCGCCGCCGACTCCGAAACCGTCCCGACCGGGTAAGTCCACGCCGAATCGCCGTGCCATCCATCCAGGATCGCGCCGATGTCGACCGCGATGATGTCCCCATCGCGGAGGCGGCGCTTGCCGGGAATCCCGTGCACCACCTCATCGTTCACCGACGCGCAGATGTGGCCGGGGAATCCCCCGTACCCAAGGAAACTCGCCACCGCGCCATACTCGGCCACGGTGTCGCGCACGATCGTGTCGAGCTCGCCCGTGGTCACCCCCGGGCCGATCGCCTGCTGGACCCGCTGGTGGCAGATCGCCACCACATGCCCGGCGTCCCGCATCTTTGCAATCTCGCGCTCGTTCTTGATCGTGATCGCCATGTCAGGATGCCCTCGCCGCCAGGCGCGAGACGATGGCCTCCCGGATCTCCGCCGTCACGGCCTCGACGTCCTGGTCGCCATTGACCGTCGCCACCAGGCCGCGCGCGGCGTAGTACGCCAGCACTGGCGCCGTCTGCTCGTCGTAGATGGCCAGCCGGCGGGCGATTGCGTCCGGCTGGTCGTCGTCCCGCTGGATGAGTTCCTCACCGAACGCGGCGATCTCCTCGTCCGACAGGCCGTTGACGTTGTAGATCGTGCCCGTCGTCGCGCCGGTGCGCCGCCCCGCCAGCCGCTCGATCAGCGCCGCGCGGGGAACGTCGATCTCCACCACGATCGTGAGGGACTCGCCAAGATCCGCGAAGATGCCATCCAGCGCCTCCGCCTGCGCCACGTTGCGCGGGAAGCCATCGAAGAGCGCGCCGTTCACCGATGCGTTATCCGAGCGCACCTGCTCGACGACGCTCGTCAGGCGCTCCCGCACGATGGCGTTGGTCACGCCATCCGGCACCAGCTCGCCGCGGGCCAGCAGGCCCTCGACCTGCAGGCCAAGGTCGCTCTTCGCGGCGATCGCGCTGCGGAACAGGTCGCCGGTCGCGATCTTCACCAGCTTGAGTTCAGGGCCGATGATCGCCGCCTGGGTACCCTTTCCGGACCCTTGGGCGCCCATCAGAATCGCATAGACAGCCACGTACCGACCTCGTTCCACGGGACGTCACGCCACTGCGCGCCGCCGGCATCCAGGGGACGCGGGCAGCGCGCGGGCAGGGAGGTCCTAGTTGATGAATCCCTCGTAGTTCCGCATCAGCAGTTGCGCTTCCAGCTGGCGCATCGTATCGATGGCGACACCGACCACGATCAGCAGGGAGGTCGAACTGATGAGCAGGCTCTGCACCCCGGTCAGCTGCGACACGATCCATGGCAGGATCGCCACCAGGCCGAGGAAGAGCGCCCCCACGATGGTGATGCGGGAGAGCACCTTCTGCAGGTAGACCGCCGTGTTCTTGCCGGGCCGCACACCGGGGATGAATGCCCCCTGGCGCTGGAGCGACTCCGGAATCCGCTGCTGCTGGAAGACCACCATCGTGTAGAAGAAGGTGAAGCCCACCACCAGCAGGAAGTAGACGATGTTGTAGAGCGCGTTCGTCGGCGAGAACCAGATGCTCAGGTCCCGCGCCACGTTCCGCACCCACGTCGTGTTCGACGCCGCGAGCAGGTTCGAGATCAGCCCCGGCAGCACCATGATGCTGACGGCGAAGATCAGCGGGATCATGCCCGCGCTGTTCACCTTCAGCGGAATGAAGGTGGTCGATCCGCCATAGACGCGCCCGGCACGCACGCGCTTGGCGTGATGCACCGGAATCCGCCGCTGGCCTTCATTGATCAGCACCACGCCCACCACCGTGAGCAGGCCCAGCGCGATGAAGAAGACCGTGCCGATGACGTTCTGGCCCAGCGAGCCTCCCCCGAAGACGTTGGAGACCGCGCTCGGCAGCGACGCCACGATACCACCGAAGATCAGGATCGAGATCCCGTTGCCGATCCCGTTCTCGGTGATCAGCTGGCCGATCCAGACCAGGAGCAGCGTTGTCGCCGTCATGGACAGCAGCACCGCCACCGTCGGCAGGAACGTCGACGTATTGAACAGGCCGAAGTCCGAGATCAGCGTGCCGCCATTCGGACTCGTCTGCCGGGAGAAGAGCAGCCCCTGGCCGTAGCCCTGGAGCAGCGCCAGCGGCACCGTCAGGAAGACCGTGTACTGGTTGATCCGCGTCCGCCCCTGTTCGCCCTCCATCGAGAGTTCGTTCAGGCGCGGGATGATCGGCGTCATCAGCTGCATGATGATCGACGCGGTGATGTAGGGATACACCCCCAGCGCCGCGATCGAGAAGTTGCGCAGGCCGCTTCCGGAGAAGAGGTTAAGCATACCCAGCAGCTGGTTGCTTTCGATAAAGGCACGCAGGCCGTCCCGATCGACATTCGGAATCGGCACGCTGGCGATGGCCCGGAAAATCACGAGCATCGCCACCGTGTAGAGAATCTTCCTGCGAAGGTCCGGAATCTTGAATGCGTTGAGGACAGCCTGCAGCATTCCTAGGACTCCTTGGACGCGCGCTCCTGCAGCTCGGCAATCGCCTCGCGCCGCTTCGGTCCGCCAACCTTGCCGACGCGCATGGCCTTCAGCTCACGGTTGAGCGGCAGGCGGCGCGAACGCGGGCGGGCGGTCAGCCATTCATCGTCGCGCTCCAGCACCTCGACGGTGCCGCCAGCAGCCTCGATGGCCGCCTGCGCGCTCTTGGAGAAGGCCTGCGCCTTCACCGTCAGCGGCTTGGACAGCTCGCCATTGCCGAGGATCTTGACCGGGAAGCGGGTGCTGCGCACCACGCCCGCCGCGACCAGGGCCTCCGGCGTCACCGCGCCATCCAGCTCCAGCTCGGCGAGACGACCGATGTTCACGGTCTCCCACTCCGCGGCGTAGATGTTGGTGAACCCCCGCTTGTAGGGCATCCGCCGCTGGATTGGCAGCTGTCCACCCTCGAAGCCAAGGCGAACCCCACCGCCGGAGCGGGCGTTCTGGCCCTTCGTCCCGCGTCCCGCCGTCTTGCCCCGGCCACTCCCGTGGCCGCGACCGACACGACGCTTGGAGGTGTTCGCGCCCTTGTTGGGACGCAGGTCTTCAAGTGTCAAAGGCATCGTCGTACTCTTCTTTCAGCCACCCGTTCAGCACCCGCAGGTGCTACTCGGCAGCGATCTCCTCCACCGTCACAAGGTGGAGGATCTTGTGCACCTGGCCGCGGATGTCCGGCGTATCCTGGCGCACCACCGAGCTGTGGAGCTTGCCGAGCCCGAGCGAGCGCACGGCGCGCTCCTGGTCCGACGGGCGCCCGATCGTGCTCTTCACGAGCGTGATCTTCAGCTGGGCGCCACTGGTGGTGGTTGCAGTATTGGCGGTCATGACTGGCCTCCACGGGACGCATTCGCGCCACGTCCCTGGCCGCCCCGGCGGTTGCGCGTGTTCTGCTCACGCGGCTGGGCCGGGATGAGCGGCGCGGCCTGCTGGCGCGGACGGATCGGCGTCGCGACACCACCGCTGCTGTGCTCGAACGGCTTGCGCAGCGCGGCCTTCGCCCGCTTGCGCCGGCGCAGGACTTCCTGCTCCGACTGCAGCTCCTCGAGCGCCTTGATGGTTGCGCGCACGACGTTCACCGGGTTGTTGCTGCCCAGCGACTTCGTCAGGATGTCGCGGACCCCCGCGACTTCCAGCACGGCGCGGACGCCACCGCCGGCGATGACACCGGTACCGGGCGAGGCCGGCTTCAGCAGCACGCGCGACGCGCCGAATGTGGTCTCCACTTCGTGGGGGATGGTGCCCCCATCGAACGGGACCGTGATCATGGTCTTCTTCGCCGCCTCGACACCCTTGCGGATGCTGTCTGGCACTTCACCGGCCTTGCCGATGCCGGCACCGACGCGGCCCTTGCCATCGCCCACGACGACGATGCTGCTGAACGAGAAGGTGCGGCCACCACGGCGCACCTTCGAGACCCGGTTGATCTTCACCAACCGCTCCTCGAACTCGTTCCCGCCTCCATCCTCGTCGGAGCGGCGCCGCGGATGGCGCTCTTCCCGATTCCGATCGACCATATCTGTCTCCAGATGCTCCGACGCCCCCACTGGCACTCGGGACTCCCCTTGCGCACCAGTGGCAACGGCGGCTAGAACTTCAGGCCGCCCTCACGAGCGCCATCTGCAACCGCCTTGATCCGTCCGTGGTAGAGGAATCCACCGCGGTCGAACACCACCGTCTCGATCCCGGCCTCCTTGGCGCGCTCGGCGACAACTTCGCCGACTGCCTTGGAGCGGGCCGTCTTCGTGGCCCCTTCGCCAGCGCGCTCGCGAACCGCCTCTTCGAGGTCGTTCGCCTGCACCAGCGTGTGGCCCGCCAGGTCGTCGATGACCTGGGCGTAGATGTGCGCCGACGAGCGGAACACGTTCAGCCGCGGCCGGGCCGAGGTGCCACTCACCTTCGCCCGCACGCGCACATGGCGACGCTTGCGCGTCGACAATGGCTTTCGATACTTGAGACGCATCTCGCAAACTCCCTGTCACACCACGACCGAGCCGCCCGCCCCCACGAGAGGACGTGTCTGGCGATTCGGCATGGCGGCCGACTGTGCTCGGACTACTTCGCCTTGCCGGTCTTGCCAGCCTTGCGGCGGACGTATTCACCCTGATAGCGGATGCCCTTGCCCTTGTAGGGCTCGGGCGGACGCACGCCCCGGATACGGGCGGCTTCCTCGCCGACGACCTGCTTGTTGATGCCGGTCACCGACACGCGGTTGGTGCCTTCGACGGCGAACGTGATGCCATCCGCCGGCACCAGCTTCACCGGGTGGGAGTAGCCGACGTTCAGCACCAGGGTCTTGCCCTCCATGGCGGCGCGATAGCCGACGCCCTGGATCTCCAGCACCTTGGTGAACCCATCGGTCACGCCAACGACCATGTTGTTGAGCAGGGAGCGCGTGAGACCGTGCAGCGCCTTCACATCGCGATCGTCGTTCGGGCGCTCCACCTTCAGGATGTCGCCATCCTGGGTGATGGAGAGCACCGGCGCGAACGTCGAGCTCAGTTCGCCCTTCGGGCCCTTCACGCGGACCGCATTGCCGCTCCCGACCTCGACCTGGACGGCCTTCGGCACCGGGATCGGCTTCACACCAATTCGGGACATGTCGTTACTTCCTCGTCGGCAAACGGGATACGGTGGTCGCGAGAACCGCGTTCCCCCCCGCCTCTGGATGCGAATTACCAGACGGTGCAGAGCACCTCGCCGCCGATGCCGCGCCGGCGCGCCTCGTAGCCGGTCAACACGCCTTCCGGGGTGCTGACGATGGCGATGCCGAGGCCGCTGCGGACGCGCGGAAGCTGGTCCTTGCCGGCATACACCCGCAGGCCCGGCTTGCTCACACGCTTGATCTCGCGGATCACATGCTTGCGATCGGGACCGTAGCTGAGGGTGATCTTCAGCTGGTTCTGGGGCCGCTTCTCGATCACCTCATAGTCGGTGATGTAGCCCTCGGCCTTGAGAATGGCCGAGATGGCGACGAGGACCTTCGTCGACGGCATCACCAGTTCCGGCTTGCGAGCCATGCCCGCGTTGCGAATCCGCGTCAGCAGATCGCTGATCGGGTCGTTGACACTCATCCGTGTACTCCAAAGACGTTATGCGTACCCACGCGGCACGCAACCTTCTCGTGCCCGGACATCCCGGGACTTCGTCGCTACCAGCTCGCCTTGCGAACGCCCGGCAGCTGCCCGTTCAGGGCCATTTCGCGGAAGACGATGCGGCTCACGCCGAACTTCCGCATATACCCGCGCTTGCGGCCGGTCACCATGCAGCGGTTGACCTGGCGCGTGGCGTACTTCGGGGTCTTGTTCGCCTTGGCGATCTGACTCTTCTTGGCCATCGTGTCTCCGTTCCGCGGCCGTCCGCGCCTACTTGGCGAACGGCATGCCGAGGAGCGCCAACAGGCGGCGCGCCTCTTCATCGGTGCGGGCGGTGGTCACGAAGCTGATCTCCAGGCCACGCACCTTGTCGATCCGGTCGTAATCGATCTCCGGGAAGAGCAGCTGCTCGCGGAGACCGAGGGTGTAGTTGCCGCGGCCATCGAACGCGTTCGGGGTGACACCCCGGAAGTCGCGGATGCGCGGCAGGCCGACCGCGGTGAGGCGGTCGTAGAACTCGTACATGCGCTCGCCGCGAAGGGTGACCTTCGCACCGATCGGCATGCCCTCGCGCATCTTGAAAGCCGCGATCGACTTCTTCGCCTTCGTCACCACCGGCTTCTGGCCAGTGATGAGGGCGAGGTCGCTCACGGCGGCGTCCACGGCGCGTCCATTCTGGATGGACTCGCCGAGCCCGATGTTGATGACGATCTTCTCGAGCTTCGGAACCTGGTAGACGTTCTTGTAGCCGAACTCGCTCGTCAGGGCAGGAACGACGTCCTCCCGATAGCGATCTCGCACGCGTGCCATTGCGACCATGCCTCACTCCGGCCAAGCCGGATCTGCATCACGTTGGGCGTTCCCACCTGGTCTGCCGATAGTGCTCGGCACTCAGGTCACCCATCCATTACCCAGCAGGCGAATCGACTCACTACATCCCGAATCGTGGTGCGATCCAACCTTCAATCGCGAACGCCGGATGGCCGATCAGGCCTCCGGGCGCTCGATGAACGTATCGCACTTCTTGCAGAAGCGCTGGTTCTTGCCGTCGGCGTTGGTACGAACCCCAACCCGCGTCGGCTGCTTGCAGCTCGGGCAAACGAGCATGACATTGGAAACGTGCAGCGGTGCCTCGACCTCGACGATACCCGTCTGGCGAGCGCGGCCCCGCTTGATGTGCTTCTTGACGATGTTGACGCCCTCGACCACCACGCGGTCGTCGCCCATGAGGTTGATGCGGACGGTCCCGCGCTGCCCCTTGTTGCGACCGTTGGTGACGAGCACCTCATCGCCGGTTCGAATCTTCCTCATCACCGATCCCTACAGCACTTCAGGAGCCAGCGAGACGATGCGCATGAATGCGCGCTCGCGCAGCTCTCGCCCGACCGGGCCGAAGATACGCGTTCCCCGCGGATTGCCCGCCGGGTTGATCAACACCGCAGCGTTGTCATCGAACTTGATGTGGCTGCCATCCGGCCGGCCATATTCGCTCGCGGTCCGCACGATCACGGCACGAACGACATCGCCCTTCTTCACGGCGGCATTCGGCTGGGCCTGCTTCACGGAGGCGATGATGATATCGCCCACGCTGCCCCACCGCCGGACGGAGCCACCCAGCACGCGAATGCACATGATCTCGCGTGCACCGCTGTTATCGGCAACCTTGAGCCGAGTCTGTGGCTGAATCACCGTTCTACTTCCTCTGCGTGCCCATGCACGCACTTCATCGCGGCGCGCAACCTGCCAATCGTAGCACGAATGCCAGGTTGCGCGTCGTATCTTGCCGATAAACCGGCCAGGTCCTAGATCTGGACCGCCTTCTCGACGATCTCCCGCACGATCCAGCGCTTCCGCTTGGACATCGGGCGGGTCTCCTCGATGCGGACGATGTCCCCCGGCTTCGCCAGGTTGTGCTCGTCATGCGCGAGGAACTTCGTCGTGCGCGTGATGCGCTTGTGGTACAGCGGGTGGCGGCGAACGTAGTTCACGGCCACCACGACCGTCTAGTCCATCTTGTCGGACACCACCGTGCCGACCTTCTGGGTCCGGCGCGTCTGGAGGAGGTCCTCCTTCGCCGGGGCAACCGACACGACCGGCGTTTCGGCCTCGGTCGTCGTGGTCTCAATGTCGCTCATGCACTTCCTCGTTCTTTCTCACCCGCGATCGGTGCGAATCAGGCCTGGGCCTGCTCGGCCCGCTCGGGCTCGCCAAGGATCGTGTAGATCCGGGCGATGTCCTTGCGGATCTGGCGCGGGCGGGCGGTTGCCGTCAGCTGGCCGACGGCTTCCTGGAACCGGAGGTCTCGCCACTCCGCGTACAGCTCCTGGAGTCGCGACTCCAGTTGATCGTTGGTCAGGGCGCGAAGCTCAGAAGCCTTCATGCCGCTCCCTCCTCGACCGCCGGGGTTCCCGGCGTCTCGCGCACCAGCACCTTGCACTTCATCGGCATCTTCATGGCCGCGCGGCGCAACGCCTCCTCGGCGCGCTCCTGCGGGACCCCGGCCACCTCGAAGAGGATGCGGCCCGGCTTGATGACGGCAACCCAGTACTCGGT
>JBQCJS010000131.1:0-2015 GCA_051952485.1 Thermomicrobiales bacterium
GTCTTCGGCCAGCGGACCCAGCTCTGGTGGGATCTCCCCCTCGCGGACTCGCTCGAACTGATCCAGCACATGTACCGCGTTCCGGCGGACCGTTTCGCCACCAATCTCGCGATGGCGCGCGAACTCCTCGATCTCGACCCGTTCATGCAGACACCCGTCCGCCAGTTGTCGCTGGGCCAGCGGATGCGCGGTGACCTGGCAGCGGCCCTGCTCCACAACCCGCCGATCCTCTACCTCGACGAGCCGACCATCGGCCTCGACCTCGTGGCGAAGACGCGCATCCGGGAGTTCCTCGACGAACTGAACCGGCAGGAGGGTGTGACGATCCTTCTCACCACCCACGACCTCGCCGACATCGAACATCTCTGCTCGCGCATCATCGTGATCGACGACGGGCGCATCCTCTACGATGGCCCGTTGGCAACGCTGAAGGAACGCTTCGGCACCGAGCGGCAACTGATCGTCGATTACGAGGACGTTCCCGCGTCGACGGACCTTCCGGATGCGGCTCCGGCCATCCGCGTCGTGTCGCAGGAGGGACCGCGCATCCGCTTCGCCTTCGATCGGCATGTCCTCAGCGCGACACAGGTCCTCGCGCGCGCCGATACGCTGGGCACCGTCCGCGACATGTCCATCGAGGAACCCGCCATCGAGGATGTCATCCGCCAGCTCTACGAACGCAAGAAGGAGAAGTGAGGACCGAGAAGTGAGCGGTGAGATCGGGTCGGTCACGTCTCCGCCTCACTGCTCTCGCCTCTCCCCTCGGCTGTGCTAGGCTTCTTCCCAGCTTTCCCGGCACCTCCGGGCACGATCCTCAGCGTCCACCCAGGTCCCTTCGATGTCCGATCTCACTACCTTCGCCGTCCCTCTCGACCGCGCCTGCATCGCCTGCGGCAAGGACTTCGTGGTCACGCCCGCCGAGGTCGCCTTTCGGAGCGAGAACCGGCTCCCGATGCCGGACCTCTGCCCGGCCTGTCGCGCCCGCCAGCGCTCCGACCGCAACGCCGACATCGTCGCCGCCTACGCGAAGGCCGGAAACGCCGCCTACGCCGATGTCGTCACTCCGGCCGCTCCCGCCCGCAAGGGAAGTGTGCGCGGCCAGATGTACGCGACCGTCTGCGACTCCTGCGGTGCGGAGACGAAGGTCCCCTTCATCCCGCGCGGCGACCGCCCCGTCTACTGCCGCGACTGCTACAACGCCCGCCGGGGACGATAGCGGACAGAGGAAAGAGGCGAGAGAAAAGAGGAAAGAGGGCTGAGCGGACCGCTCCTGCCATCGATCGTCCTCAGACCTCCCGTCCGCGTCCACGAGAAAGACCTGCCAGGAACAATCCTGGCAGGTCTTTCGTCTCTTTCCTCTTTCCTCTCGTCTCTTTCCTCTACTCCGTGATCTCGCTCGCGAACTCCTTCTCGCAGATCGTCAGGCACTCGTCGGCGATCGAGACCATCCGGTCGATCTCCTCGGTGGTGACCGTCAGCGGCGGCGCGAAGTGCATCACGTCCCACGTCCGCGTGATCAGCCCGCGCTCCATCATCAGCGCCCCGAGCTTCTTGCAGAACTCGGAATCCTTGCCGAAGCGGGTCTTGTTCTTCTTGCTCTTGACGATCTCGATCGCCTGCAGCAGGCCGACCCCGCGCACATCGCCAATCGTCGGGTGGCTGCGCAGCTGTTCCAGCAGGCCCTTCAGGTAGACGCCCTGCTCGGCGCCGCGCGCGACGAGGTTTTCTTCCTCGTAGATCTGCAGGTTCGCCAGCGCCGCCGCCGCCGATACCGGGTGACCGCCGAAGGTCAGCAGGTGCCCGAGGGCGACCGTATCCTGCTCCTTGAAGGTGTCGAAGAGCGCCGGGCGCACGATCGCGGCCGCCAGCGGCGAGTAGCCGGAGGTCAGCGCCTTCGCCACCGTCATGATGTCCGGCACGATGTCGTACTGCTCGATCGCGAACATCGTTCCGGTGCGCCCGAAGCCGTTGATCACCTCGTCGGCGATCAGCAGCACGCCGTGGCGATCGCAGAT
>JBQCJS010000132.1:0-6177 GCA_051952485.1 Thermomicrobiales bacterium
ATATACATAAAAACACCGAAAATAAAACCCGCTGGGGGGGTTTTTTTTCGGGTTTTTTGAATTTGGGGGGGTGGGGGGGGGGGTGGCGCCCCCCCCCGGCCCCCCCTCCCCACAGTGACGGACGGGCGAACCCGTGGCTGGTTGCGGGATCAGGAGGCCGAGTATTCGAGCAGGCGGATGTCGAAGTTGTCGCTGACCGGCCCGTCACCGAGCTGGGTTACCCAGGCGATGTTGGGGATCTCGCAGTAGAGCCAGATCTCGACGGCCTGCTCCACGAGCTTGGTCTGCACCTCGTCGTAGATCTTCTTCCGGGCGTCCGGATCGACCGTCGAGCGGCCGTCCTCGAGCAGCTTGTCGATCTCCTCGCTCTTGAACTGGGAGGCGTTGGCCCAGCTCCCGGCCTGGCTGGAGTGATAGGACTGCCAGAAGAAGTTGTCCGGGTCCATGTAGTTCACACTGTTGTAGATCGCCACCATGCTCGGGGCGCTGGCGGGATCGGCGACGCGAGCGACGAGATCCGGCCAGACCATCGGGGTGATGGTGACGGTGATGTTCAGTTGCGAGAGCGCATCGAGCAGGATGAGCCCGATCTGCTCCTCGTTCGCGGTCCCGGTGACATAGACGTACTCGATCTCGAAGCCGTCCTTGTACTGCTCGCTGGCGGCGAGATACGACTTCGCCTCGTCCATGTTGAAGCGGATCAGCGGCAGGTTGGCGGTGTGCCACGGCGTGTACTGTGGCGGCAACGGACCTTCCATCAGGGTGCCGCGCCCGTTGGCGACGGCCAGCACGGAGTCGTAGTCGAGCGCGGCAGCCAGCGCCTTCCGCACGTTCAGGTCGGCGGTGGGGCCGCTGGCGTTGTTCAGCTTGACGGCGAACGGCAGGTAGCTCGGGACATCGTAGATCCTGAACTGGCTCTCGGCGGCGAGGCCCTCGATGTCCTCGACCGAGAAATAGTCGCTGTACTGGATCTCGCCGGCCTCCATGCCGAGGCGGCGGGACGACGATTCCCGGTTGATGCGCCAGACGAAGGTATCGATCGGCTTCGTGATGCCCGGCGTGGTGAACCAGTAGTCGGCGCGGCGGTCGAACTGGTAGGTGGTCCCCGGCTGCCACTGCGAGATGGTGTAGGGGCCGCTACCGGCGGCGTTGGACTGAAGCCACTTCTCGCCGTCGTCGTCGCCGTCCACATGCTCCTTCACCACGGCGGGATTGGCGAGGAAGAGCCAGGGGAGGATGAGGTCGAACGGGGCGAACGACTTGGTGAGGGTGATCTCGACCGTGGCCGGATCGACCACCTTCACGGAGTCGGCGGTCATCACGTCCGCGAACATCCACGACACGCCGAGGTTCTTCTTCAGCAGGCGCTCGAAGTTCCACTTGATGACATCGCCATCGACAGCGGAGCCGTCGGGGAATGTGGCGGCCGGATCGAGCTTCAGGGTCCAGGTCTTGGCATCCTCGGACCCGGTCACCTCCTTGGCCACCAGCGGCTTCACGACGGGCGGGTTGCCCTCGAACCGCAGGATGCTGTCGTAGGTGGCGCGCTGGGCCCAGGTGATGGAATAGTCGCTGCCGGTGTGCGGATCGAGGTTGGAGATATCCTGGCCGCTGGCGTAGATGAGCACGTTCTTGTCGGCCTGCGCGGCAGCGGCCCGATGCTGCGTGGCCATGGGGCCGGCCAGCCCGGCGGCGAGCGCGGCCGCCCCGGCGAGCTTCACGAGATCGCGGCGGGTCGTCCCGGTGCGGCCTGCGGCCTGGACCAGATCCGTGAGGATGTCCGAGGTGTGACGATTCATGATGGAGGAACCTCCCGAAACCGGATCACCCTGCGGTGTCCGTGGCGTGGCGATCGATCCGGCTCCATGCGCACATTCGGCCGGCGAGGACGTTGGGACCCATGAGCGTTGGCCCGGAACCCGGCATGGCCGGATCGGGGCCTCGATCATCGTAGGGAAACGCACCATGCCACGGCACTGTGGCGGTGAGGACGGACCCGATCAGGACGCGATGCCCTGGCCATAGACTCCCGGGAGTGGCACGTACTCCACCTCCGGATAGCCGAACGCGGCCGGACCGACGACTTCCAGCGCGCGGGGCGTGGCGATCATGGCCGGGGCGGGAATGCCGAGCACGGTGACGCGGAGGCCATAGCGCAGGACCTCGGTGGTGATCGGCTCCGCCGTCTCCGCGTCGACGATGCAGATCAGGTCCGGCACCGCGCAGAGCACGGTGCCGTCCGCGGCCCGCGCGACGAGGTTCTCGTTCTGGATGTCGACCGTCAGGCGGCGGCCGCTGTCCGGGCCGGTGCCCTCCAGCGTGACATGCCCCCGGTTGAAGCCGCCTTCCAGCCGTCGTTCGACATCGACGATCTTGCCGTGAAAGAGCTTCTGGCCCCCGGTGACGGCCAGGGCGGCGTCCGACGGATCGGTATGCGCCTGCCGGGCCGCCAGCACGGCTTCGCCCAGGCGGACGGCCAGGGTGAGCGTGTTCGGGATCGAGACGCGCCGCGCCTCCGCGCCGCCCATCATCGGGCCGGCCGCCGCCGATCCGCCGCCCATCTGCACGGTGACGACGCGCACGTAGCGTTCGAGCACATTGGCGTCGGTGATGTTGTCGAAGGTGGCGGTGTGGCCGCGAATGTCGGCGAGGGCCATCGGGGTGGGGATGACGCCATTGATGAAGAAGGTGTCCATCTGGAGTTCGGGGAAGGCGCGGCCCATCGCGTCGGCATCGATCATCGGCACCCCCAGCTGGGCCGCCGTGCGGATCGGGGCGATCGAATTGCCGCCGCCGATCTCCGCCGCGATGATGTGCGTCACCGTCTTCCCGGTGTGATGTTCCAGCGCGCGGATCGCGCGGACGAACTCGGTTCCCTCCGCGAGCCGCTCGACGCCGACCACCGGCGCGCCCACGCCGCCGACCGACGCGACCACGGCATCGTCCGGCACCTCGTGCAGCGGCACGATGGGGACCGTGATGCCGAGCTGGGTCAGTTCGCGCTTGCAGGCGACCTTTCCGAGATAGGGGTTGCCGCCGCCGCCGGTGCCGAGGATGCCGGCGCCGATGGCGAGGGCTTCCAGGTGGTCGATGGTGATCTCACGCAGGGTATCGGCGGAAACCGGTGTTGGGGCGACCTGGGCCAACGTCATCTGCTCCATGGACTGTGTACGTGAGGTGATCGCATCGCCGGTCGCGAGTCGGTCGGGGCCAATGTCCCACAAGCCCCGACGGCGTGCCGCAGGCTGCAATGTCGGGCCGCGAAGGACGGGGACAGTGGCTCGTTCGTTGCCATGCGTAATGCTACACGCACAACGCGCCGTGACAACTGGAGGATAGCCCCAACCTTCTTGTGCAGACCGTACAACGCCGATGATACGTATGATGGGCGAGTATGCACAAGCCCCCTGCCGGTGCCCTTCCCATCCATCGTGGGATGCACAGCGATGTGCAAGAATGCGTGCGATTGACCTGTCCGGCAGCATGGTCGGACGCACCCTCCCTCGTTTTCGCACATGGAGATCGCCGGAATGAGCTTGCGGATAGGCGTGGACGTCGGCGGGACCAACACCGATGCAGTGCTGATGGATGACCGGGTGGTGCTGGCGAAGCTCAAGACCCCCACCACGGAAGACGTCACCAGCGGGATCACCACCGCGATCCGCAGCGTGCTCGAACAGTCGGGCACGGCCACCGGAGCCATCGCCTCGGTGATGATCGGCACGACCCACTTCACGAACGCCATCGTGGAGCGCAAGCACCTCTCCCCGGTCGCCGCCATCCGGCTCGGTCTGCCGGCGACCGCCGCCCTGCCGCCCATGGTGGACTGGCCGGAGGACCTGGTTGCGTCGCTGGAGCACGCCGTCTACCTCGCCCACGGCGGTCACGAGTTCGACGGGCGCATCATCTCGCCGTTCGACGAGGCCGAGATTCGCGGCATTGCCCAGGAGATCGCGGCGAAGGGCATCACGGCCATCGCCATCTCCAGCGTCTTCTCCCCGGTGAACGCCGAGATGGAGGACCGTGCCGCCGCGATCGTGGAGGCGGAGATCCCGGGCGTCACCATCACGAAGTCGAACGAGATCGGCCGGATCGGCCTCCTGGAGCGGGAGAATGCCGCGATCCTCAACTCGTCGCTGCGTGCGCTGGCCGACCGCACGGTGGCGGCGTTCGAGCGGTCGATCACCGATCTCGGCATCACGGCGCCGCTCTACCTGACGCAGAACGACGGCACCCTGATGGCCGCCGATTTCGCCCGCACCTATCCGGTGCTGACGATCGCCTCCGGCCCGACCAACTCGATGCGCGGCGCGGCCTTCCTGTCCGGCCTCACGGACGCGATCGTGGTCGACATCGGGGGCACGACCTCCGATGTCGGGATGCTGACGCACGGGTTCCCCCGCGAGGCGAGTGTGGCGGTCGAGGTGGGCGGCGTGCGCACCAACTTCCGGATGCCGGATGTCTATTCGGTCGGGCTCGGTGGCGGCTCGCTGGTTGACCTGGCGGCGATGACGGTCGGACCGAAGAGCGTTGGCTACCGGCTGACGGAGCAGGCGCTGATCTTCGGCGGGGAGATCCTCACCACGTCGGATATCGCCGTGGCGAGCGGGATCGTCGACATGGGCGATCCGGCGAAGGTGGCCGGGCTGGACAGCGAGCAGGTCGCGGCGGCGCTGGAGGCGATCCAGGGCATCGTCGCGGCGGCGGTCGATCGCATGAAGACGAGCGCGGAGCCGGTGCCGGTGATCATCGTGGGTGGCGGCAGCGTGCTGGTCTCGCGGCCGGTCGAGGGCGCATCGGAGATGGTGAAACCGCTGCACTTCGAGGCGGCGAACGCGGTGGGCGCGGCGATCGCGCAGATCTCCGGTGAGGTGGACCGCGTCTACGCCCTCGAGGGGATGACGCGCGATGCGGCGGTCGATGCCGCGAAGGCGGAGGCCAGCGAGCGGGCGGTCGCGGCGGGCGCCGACCCGGCGACGATCCAGATCGTCGATGTGGAGGATGTGCCGCTGGCCTACCTGCCGGGGAACGCCACGCGCATCCGGGTCAAGGCCGTTGGCGATCTTTCCCTGGTCTAGCGTTCTCCGGGTCCTGCCAATTCGATGCCCTCGTGCGGCGAGTCGACGTTCCCCTGCGGGACCGCCTCCCCTCGCCGCATGGTTCATGCTCGCGGCGAGAGGGAAGCACGTTCATGCGTGAGATCACGATAGACCAGCTGGACGACATGGCGATGGGCGCGGCGGTGCTCGGGACCGGTGGCGGTGGCAACCCCTACATCGGCAAGCTGATGGCCCGCAGCGCGATGGCCGGCAAGCCGCCCGTCCAGATGCTCACCTTCGAGGAGCTGGACGACGAGGACCTGGTTGCCCCGACCGCGATGATGGGCGCGCCGACCGTGATGGTCGAGAAGGTGCCCTCCGGCGAGGAGATCGTCTCCGCGTTCCTCGCCCTCCAGGAACTCTACGGACGACCCTTCCGCGCCACGATGTCCATCGAGGCGGGCGGGGTCAACTCGATGGTGCCGCTGACGGTCGCGGCCCGGCTGGGCATCCCGCTGGTGGACGGGGACACGATGGGGCGCGCCTTCCCTGAGATCCAGATGGTGACTGCCACCCTCGTCGGCGTGAAGGCGACGCCCATGGCGCTGGCCGACGACAAGGGCAACAGCGTGATCTTCAACACGATCGACAACCGCTGGACGGAGACCTTCGCGCGCAGCGTCACCGTGAATATGGGCGCGGCGGCCTACATGGCGAACTACGTGATGACCGGCAAGCAGCTGAAGGAGGCCGGGATCGCCGGCACGATGACCCTGATCGGGGAGATCGGTCGCGCCATCCGCGAATCGCACCGCCAGCACACCGATCCGATCCGGACCGTGCTCGATGTCACGCATGGGTATGCGGTCTGGACGGGCAAGATCGCCGACATCGCCCGGCGGACGGTTGGCGGCTTCGCGCGGGGGACGGCGAGGGTCGAAGGCACCGGCGAGTACAGCGGCCGCACGCTGGAGATCGACTTCCAGAACGAGTTCCTGATCGCCCGCACGGAAGACGAGGTGCTGGTGACGGTGCCGGACCTGATCACGATGCTCGATGCCGAGACGGGCGAGCCGATCACGACGGAGGACCTGCGCTACGGATTCCGGGTCGTGGTGATCGGCATTCCCTGCGATGG
>JBQCJS010000133.1:0-7695 GCA_051952485.1 Thermomicrobiales bacterium
TAAACCTGGATGTGATCCGAGATGATGAGCAGGGTGCGGTCCACCTGCGGATCGACCCCGTTGGTCTTGCCGGAAAGCGACGACGCGCGCTGGATGATCGGCTGGTAGAGATCGGTATCGTAGAGGCTCTTGCCCCCCTGGACGACCTGGACGAGTCGTTCGAGCCCCATGCCGGTATCGACGCAGGGCTTCGCCAGCGGCGTGGAGACGCCATCCGGTGTGGTGTTGAACTGCATGAAGACGTTGTTCCACACCTCGAGGAAGCGCGGCCCGTCGTCACCGGGCTTCGCGTCCGGCTGCAGGTGCTCGCCCCAATCGAAGTAGATCTCCGAATCCGGGCCGTTCGGGCCGGTGGGGCCCGCCCGCCACCAGTTGTCCTCCAGCTTGTGGATGCGATCCTCCGGCACCCCGATCTCGTCGCGCCAGATCGCGAACGCCTCCTCGTCATCCGGATGGATGGTGGGATAGAGGCGGTCGGCGGGGATGCCCATCCACTCCGTCAGGAACTCCCACGACCACGCCAGCGATTCGTGCTTGAAGTAGTCGCGGACGGAGAAGTTGCCGAGCATGAAGAAGAAGGTGCAATGGCTCTCGTCGCCGACCTCGTCGATATCGACGGTGCGAAAGCACTTCTGGATGGTGCAGAGGCGCGGCGCGGGCGGGGTCTCCAGCCCGAGGAAGAAGGGGATCATCTGCTGCATGCCGGCGGTGGTGAGCAGCACGGTCTTGTCGTTGTGCGGCACCAGCGATGAGCTGGGGTAATGCAGGTGGCCCTTGGATTCGAAAAACTCGACGAACTTCTGGCGGATGTCCGCGCTGGACAGCCAGGGAATGCCCGATTCTGAAACGCTCACAGAGGATGCTCCCGATGCGATCGGCATGTGGCCGGAAGAAGGTGGACGACGCGTGCGTTCGGAAGCCGCGAGGAAGGCACCGGAGGCGGATGGACCGGCGGTCGGAGCGTGCCGACCGCTGTCACCTCGCGGCGCGGGTAGCTGCCGCCATCCCGCCATTGGTGGCGGCGGTGGCGATGTCCACGGTCTGGCGATGAGGAAAGCGGGCCGCCAGGCGCGACCGCAGGGTACCCATGCGCAACGCAAACCTTCCGGTGCGTGAACCGGCAGCAGGACCGATCCACTCAATATCCGACCACGAACGACACGACCGGGACGATCCGGCGGGCAATCCGCCTTCGCCCGTCACTGCCGTGACGTTCCGCCCATTGTGCCAAACTCCCGGCATCCCCCGCCACTGCCACGCCCGGTCATCCGGATCGAACGGCTCCCGCGTGTGGCGTGGGCAGCCGTGCCGCCCCGATCGGCGCCAAACGCGTGCTAGCCCAACCGGCCCGGCAGGCAAGTCCGGCGGCCTTTGGTATGGTTGCCTCCGGGTCTCAGACAAGATTTTCGTGCGAACGATCCCCGCTTCCCGGCAGACGACAGCACCCGTCGCCTCCACGGAGCGCCCGGACGCACGACTGGCCAGCAACAGCCGCGGGGGCGGCGAGGAGGAAGGACATCGTGATGGTTCGTCGTGTTGGATGGGGTGGTGGCCGGGCCGGACGCGCGGGAAGGCAGGCATGGGCGCTGCTGCTCGTCGTCCTCCTCGCCTGCGGGCAGGTCGGCACCATCGTCGCGCAGACGCCGGTGGCGTCGCCGGTCGCCTCGCCGGTGGCCGCGACAAGCCACGGCATCCAGATCGCCGACATGGACCTCTCGGTCGCGCCGGGATACGACTTCTTCCGCTTCGCCAACGGCGGGTGGGTCGACCGGGCCACGATCCCGGCCGGACGGGGCAGGTTCTCCACCTTCGACGAGATCAGCCAGCGTGTCGATGCCCAGCTCCAGGCGATCGTGGACGGGACTGCGCCGGACGCCAGCACCGACCTCGGCAAGGCGCGCCTCGTCTACGACATGTCGCTCGACTGGGAGACGCGGAACGCCCAGGGCGTCGGCCCGATCCAGCCCGTGCTGGACCGGATCGCCGCGATCGCGACCACCGACGAGCTGATGACCTACCTCGCGACCCAGGGTGTGGCGGACCGTACGAGTGGGTACTTCGCCTTCGGGGCAGGGCCCTCCGCCGACGATGCCACCCTCATGGTCGGACACCTCGGTCCGGCGGGTCTTGCCTTGCCGGTCGATTACTACCTCGAGGATTCCGCCGAGAACGAGCAGATCCGCCAGGCGTGGGTCGATGCCACCGCCCGCCTGCTGGAGGCCGGCGGCTACAGCGCCGCGGACGCGCGCACCGCGGCGGCGAACCTCCTGGCGATGGACACCGAGCTGGCCCGCACCATGACGCCCCAGGCCGCCTTCAGCCAGAACGCTTCGCTCGGCAACAACCCGCGTACCATCACCGACCTGGAAGCGGCGCTGCCCGGCTTCCCCTGGCAGACCTGGTTCGCCAGCCTCGGCGCCCCGGCCGGGATGGAGACCGTCGTCGTCGGGGACCTTCAGTACCTGGATGGGATTGCCGGCGTGCTGGCGAGCACGCCCATCGCGACCCTCCGCGACCGCGAGGTGGCCCAGGTCATCTGGGGCGCGTCCGACCTCCTGTCCGCCGAGATCAAGGTCATCGCGGACGGGTTCGACGCTGTCCAGCGCGGCATCGCCGATCCCCTGCCGGACACGACCACGGCATTGGAGAACGCGCAGTCGATCTTCCCGGATGCGTTCTCGCGGGCTTATGTCGAAGCAGCCTTCCCGCCGGAAGCGAAGGCCCAGATCGAGGAACTGGTGGGGTTCCTCATCGCGGCCTTCCGCCAGCGGATCCTGAACGCCGACTGGATGAGCGACGAGACCAAGCAGCGCGCGATCGAGAAGCTGGACCTGATGACCGTGAAGGTCGGCTACCCCGACACCTGGAACACCTACGAGACGATCGCCATCCACGACTCCCTCTACGTCACGTTCACGGACGCCGCCGGGCAGAACGAGCGCGAGGGCTACGCCCGGATCGGCCAGCCGGTCGACCGGGAAGCCTGGGACACCCCGGCCTACGAGGTAAACGCCTTCTACAGCCCGACCAGGAACGAGATCGTCTTCCCGGCGGCCATCCTGCAGGCGCCCTTCTTCGATCCGGAGGCCGACGCCGCCTCGAACTACGGCAGCATCGGCGCCGTGATCGGCCACGAGATCACGCACGGCTTCGACCTGACCGGTTCGCAGTTCGACGGCTACGGCAATGTCTCCTCGTGGTGGACCCCGGAGGATCGCGCCGCCTTCGAGAAGCTCAACGCCGACCTGGAGGCGCAGTACTCGGCGATCGAGGTGCTGCCGGGCGTTCACGTCAACGGTGAGCAGACCATCGGCGAGAACGTTGCCGACTTCGGCGGCACGCAGACGGCCTACGACGCCCTGCTCCTGCACCTGGCATCCGGCCCGCAGCTGCAACCACAGGACCAGGTCTGGTTCCTGACCCAGCAGCAACGGTTCTTCGTCGCGAACTCGCGCAACTTCCGGGTGATCACCACCGAGGGCTTCCTCCGCAACCAGGTCGTGATCGACCCGCACGCCCCCGGCATCGTCCGGGCGACGATGCCGATCCGGAACATGGATGCCTTCTACGCGGCCTTCTTCATCCAGCCGGGCGAACCGATGTACATCGCGCCGGAGGACCGCATCGTCATCTGGTAACGGACGTGATCGTGGTCGTGATTGCCGCCGTCCCGACATCCCTGTGACGCCGAACGCCCGCTGGCCCTTCTCTGGCCAGCAGGCGTTCGCATGTGTCGACCAGGACAACCGGACAGGATCGTCGCGCGACTGTCGCCATCTCCGCGTATGGACGGCACACCCGGCGAGCAGCGCGACGGATGCCATCCCCAGCGGCTGGGAGGGGTCTTCCCCGGACGTGCACCACGTCCAGGCCAGGTGCGGGCCGGCCTCGGCGGGACCACTGATGGACCCACCATCCGACGCCCACTGGTGACACTGCGCGCACACCGCGACGGACAGCGGCGGCATCGCTGCGGTAGCATCATCCCATCGCCGCAGGAGCAGCCACGCTCCCGCCCCTCCGCCGACCCACTCCCGAGGACGCACACCACCGATGGGATTCACCCGCTTCGCCCAGAACGAACTCGCCCGCCTCAGCTACGAACTCTCGCCCGCCGACCACCCGGACGTCGATCCCGCCCTCGTCCCGGCGGTAGCCTTGCTGCACGCCACGCTGGCGGACCGCGCCTCGCTCGCTCCCCTGCGCGACACCCTGCTCGACCAAGTGACGCTCGTCCAGCCGGATGCCCGCGGCCACGGCGGCAGCGCGGCCCTCACCGACCGCTCGTTCACCGTCACCGACATGGCGAACGACCTCTACGCCGTGCTGGAGGCTGCCGACCTGCTCGGCGGCGACACGCCGCCGGTCCACCTGATCGGGCACGGCCAGGGCGCCATCGCGGCGCTCGAACTGGCCCGCCGCCGGCCGGATCTCGTCGCGTCGCTCGTCCTGATCGAGCCGGACGCCCCGTCACTGCTGGACGGCGAGCTGGATGGCCAGATCGTGCTCTGGCGGGAGGAGGCGCGGATGGCGGGGCGCCAGGCCGCCGATGCCGCCTACAAGGGCCTCACCGACGCCGCGCTCTCGGGCTATCTCGACCGGCGATGGGGGGCGGATTGGCGGACCCGACTCACGAAACCGCGCCTCGCCGCCGTGCGCCGGCACGCCGCCGCGCTCGCGCCGAGCCTCGACGCCCTCGACCGCTATCACCTCCTGCCAGAGGAACTGGCCGCCATCGCCGTCCCCACCCTGGTCGTCGTCGCGGCGGAATCCCCCGCCGCCGAGCGCGCCATCGCCCGCCGCCTCGCCGATGCCATGCCGGCGGCGACCTTCCGCGCGGTCACCTCGCTGCCCGGCGGCGCGCCGTTCAGCGGCAACGGCGAGGTCGTCCTCGCGATCGTGGTGGACTGGCTCAACGAGCACGCCTGAGAATACCGGGGGCGCTTCGCCTCTGCCTTCATGCGAAATTGTGTGTGAAGTGTGGAATGGAACCGCGTCCACCATGAAAGAATCGGGCATGGATCGTCGATCCGGCAGGCCCATACCGGAACGGCGATCCTTCCACACCGCCCAGTGGGGGTGCGAGGAGATCAGCCGGGAAGCAGGACGTGTCCCAACCTGCTTCCCGGCTGAATCGTGTCTGCCGAGTGGAATCCGGATGATCCGCGTGGTCCGCAGCGTCGCGCGGCCGGTGGGTCGAAAGTCCTGAACGCAGCCGCAGGATGGCGCTCCGGGTTCCGCCCGCGATCGTGCCGAATTCGGTATCACCCGTCCGCGCCGGCGGGATGCCCCGTCGCACCGGGCGGGACCTCACACCCGACGGCTCCCGGCTCCGCTCGCAGGTCCGGCGGAATGCCTCCCAGCACGGCGCCGATCTCCGCAAGCAGCGCCCGATGGGTGGGCACCCCATCCAGGTACGATCGCCGCTGCCGGGCGTCCCCGATGTGCGCGAGGCGACCCCGCAGGAAGGCCACCGCCTCCCCGGCCACCTCCGCTTCCCGGTCGGCGCGCCCGAGCAGCCGGTTGCCCCGGATCACCGCCAGGAACAACCGCCCGTGGTGCTCGCTGCCGATCAGGCCGCCCGCGCGCAGCCGCGCTTCGACCTGCTCCAGCAGCGGCCCGACCACTCCCGCATCGCCGCGCGCCACGACCACCCGGAGCAGGCCCGCCAGGCTGTCCATCTGCAATGCCTGCTGCCCGATCTCCTCCCGCAGGTCCAGCGACCACCGGAACGCCCGCTCCGCCTCGTCCAGCCGCCCCAGGGACTCGGCCAGGATCGCCGCATCGAAATGGGCCGCGGCCACGAACCCCAGGACGGGAAGCTCCCGCCCCAGGTCGTGCACGCGCGCGAGGGCCTCCGTCGCGGCAGTCGCATCGCCGAGTTCGACATGGCACAGCCCGATGTTCACCCAGCACAACGCCTCCGATACCGCATGGCCGTCCCGCTGCGCGCGGGCCACGCCCTCCGCGTACCGCAGGAGCGCGGCCTCGTATTCCCCGAGTTCGACCCGGACATTCGCCAGGGCCACGCGGGCGGTGATCCCGACCCGATCCGTGCCGACATGGTCCGCCAGGCCCACGGCCCGGGCTGCCCGCGCCATCGCCTCGTCGTAGTGCCCGACCGCGATGAGGTTGAACGCTAGCAGGCATTCGATCCGGCACCCCTCGACCGGATCGCCCAGGCCCTCGATGATCGGCTGCGCCTCCCGCAGCGCGGCGATCCCTTCCAGGTGACGCCCCCGGTCGAAATGAATCGTGGACGCGACCTGGAGGGCGTTCGCCAGCACGGGCGCATGCCCGACCTCCCTCGCCCGCGCGACGCCCATCTCCGCGAACCGCAGGGCGTCCACGGCATCGCCCATCGCCCGCGCACAGGTCGCCCGGCCGAGATAGGACTGCACGAGCATCGGCGGGTTCGCCATCGCCGCGCCCATCGCCTCGACGTGCGCGAAGTGGCGGTCCGCCCGCAGCACATCCCCGTCCGTCACCGCCTGATCCCCAGGCCGCACCCATGCCGTGGCGGCACGGTGAAGGTCGCCCCCCTGTTCGAGATGCCACGCAATGCGGTCCGAGCACGGATGCGCCTCCGCACCGTGGATCGCAATCAGCGCGTCGGCAGTCCGCAGGTGCGCACGACGGCGTTCGAACGGCGACATCTCGCGCAGCATGAAGTCGCGCAGGAGGGCATGCGCGAATGCCCAGACATGTTCCACCGGCGCATCGGGGCGCCGCTCGTTGGTGGATCGCTCCCCGACAGCCGTCACGAGGTCACGGCGGGCGAGGTCGCGGTCGAGCAGGTCGAAGCCGACCTCCAGCTCGAGCCCGAGGGCCATGCAGAGCGGCTCCCCCGCGAACTGCTCGCCCTGCACGCTCGCCCAGGCGAGGAGGTCGCGCACCGTCGGGCCCAGCCGCCCGAGCCGGTCGCGGAAGAGCGCGTCCAGCTCCGCCGGGATCGCCGACCAGTCGAGATCGCGGTCCGGCGCGCCGATCCCCTCCCCCGCCAACCCCCGTTCGCGCAGGAGCCGGAGCATCCCGGTCACGAAGAGCGGCAGGCCATCCGTCCGCGCGGCCAGCGCCGCCACGAACGAGGGAGGAGGCGAGCCCCCTCCCTGCTGCGCCAACATGGCCCGCACGAAGGCGATTCCTGCCTCACCGCCGATGGCCGTCTGCAGGTCGATGTCGCCGCCCGGGAAACGCGCGGCCGTCCTGGCGAGGAAGGCGAGGGCCGGATGCGGCGATCCGAGGCGGGGTTCGTGGAGGTCGGCGGGGCGCCAGGTCAGCACGAGCAGGAGCGGCAGATCGCCCGCCCGCTCGCCACACATCCGGTCGACGAGTGCCGCCAGCGCCCCGACGAACGCCGGTGCCGCCCAATGCAGGTCCTCGATCGCCAGGACCAGGCCCTCGGGAGCGGTACGGGCGAGCATCACGATCGCATCGGCCCACGCCGCCGCCTGCTGTCCTTCGTCGGCGATCACCTGGCCGCGCGCCTGTGCGAGGACCGTGCCGAGCCTGGCGCGGAGGGGCTGGGCGAGCGCGGGATGCGTGGCGAGCGTCTCGAGCAGTCCCGGCGGCAGCGGCCAGGCGGCGAACGGCAGTTCGGCATCGAGCGCGGCGGCCAGGAACGCGGCCGGCCCCGTTGCCTGCCCCTCGCTCCGGCCGCGCCGCGCGTCCCGGAACGCCAGCGCCGCCGCGAGG
>JBQCJS010000134.1:0-4617 GCA_051952485.1 Thermomicrobiales bacterium
TGCCCGGCCAGCCGCCGCCGATCACGTAGTTGCCACTCGGGATCTGCTTCAGGCTCAGGTGCCGGTTCAGGGCGCCGACCACCTGCGCCAGCGCGGGCGGCATCGGCCGGGTCGCCATCATCTGGAGTCCGATCGGCGTGACTGGGAGGTCGACGTCCAGCGCCCGCGCCAGGCCGGCGCTCCATGCCCCGGCCGCCAGCACCAGCCAGTCGCAGGCGAAGGGGCCGTTGCTCGTCTCGACGCCGGTGATCTGGTCACCGGACCGGGCAATGCCCGTCACCTGCGTGTCCAGGATGATCGTCGCCCCATGCCGGACCGCCGCCGTCGCGAAGGCGTGCGTGGTCAGGATCGGGTTCGCATGGCCGTCGTTCGCGGTGTATGTCCCGGCCAGGGCGTTCGGGGTGATGCCCGGCACCAGCGCCCGCAGGTCATCGCCCTCCACGAGCTGGATATCGAGGCCGACCGCCCGCTGCCGGGCGATCGCCTCCCGCATCCGGGGGATATCGTCCTCGCGCTCCGTCACCTGGATATGCCCGTCACGGCGGTAATGGATATCCGCGCCCAGCTCCGATTTCAGGTCCTTCCACTGCGCGATGCTGGCGATTGCCAGCGGCAGTTCCCGCAGGTCACGACCCTGCTGGCGGACGCCGCCCGCGCTGGCGCCGGAGGCCGCGGAGGCGATGCCGCGTTGCTCCAGCACGGTCACGTCGGCGCCGCGCCGGGCGAGGTGCCAGGCGATCGACGTGCCGATGACACCGCCACCGACGATCAGGATGCGGGACGAGGAACGAGCTTCGGTCATGGGGACGACAACTCCTGTTCGGGGCTGGGGCTAGGGGACCGCGATGGCGTCGGGCAGGAAGGCGTGGAACGGGATCGGCCTCACCGGCGGCCGCACGCGGACCAGCAAGCGTTCGTCGGCGATGGAACTGTCCCGCCACAGCAGCATCGTGGCGACCACCGGCAGGCTCTCCGCGCCCTGCGACTCGCCCATCCCCACCCGGGTCACGCGGCGGATATCGTTGATGTCGTACGCTCCCGCCGCGATCGCATCCTCGATCTCGCCCAGGGTCACGGCTTCCTCGCGGTCGACGATGATCTCGCGGTCGCGCGGGGGCGGGAAGAAGGGGCGGCGTGGCGTGTTCGGATCGATCCAGATGCCGGTCGGCGGCTCGTGCGCGGGCACGCCGTTCGCGGCGGCGGCCCCGATCCGCTCGCCATGCTGGTACGCCCAGCGGGCGCCCTGCACGCCGGCCGCCTCGCCGACCACGAAGAGGCCGGGAATTGTCGTCGCGCCATCGGAGGTGAGGAACGGGGTCGGCACCGCCTCGCCGACGTGCAGCGTGTTGGCGGCCCCGGCCTGGACGGCGAGCGCGGGATCGATCCGCTGGCCGAACGCCATCACCACGGCATCCACCTCGACCGCCCCCGCGCGATCCGCGATGCGCTCGACCCGGCCATACCCCTCGATCCGCAAGTGGTTGATATCGACCGACTGGAAGACGAGCTGGCCGCCGGTCACGGCGATCGCGGCCTTCACCTGCTCCGTCACCTTGCCGTCGCCGATCAGGGCGTAGCGGGTGCCGATGGGTGGCAACTCCCGGTGCAGGCGCTTCAGGAGCTGCCGTTCCGTCACGAAGCCCGGCAGCTCCCAGCCGCGTACGGGCCAGGCCCGGTCCCGCGTGCCCGTCGCGACGACCACGGCCCGCGCCGCGATCGCGATGCCCTGGTCGTTCGCGGCATCGTAGGCGCCCACCGTGAAACGCTCCGGTCCAACGGGGAAGATGCCCCAGACAGCCGTGCTCGCCCGGTACGCGACATCGGCACCGACCAGCTCGTCAGCGGCTGCCTCCGCGAGGTCCGAACGCCACAGCGGCATCGGGGCGAAGGGCGGCTCCTCGATATCGGGAACCTCCCAGACGAGATGACCGCCAGCCTCCGGGGCCTCATCGACGAGCAGCACCCGGGAGCCGGCGGCGCGGGCGGCGAGCGCGGAGGAGATCCCCGCCGGGCCCGCGCCGATGACGAGCACCTCGGTCTCGACCGACTGGAGGGAGGGGAGCAGGAGCGATTCGGGCTGGGCGGACACCGGGCATTCTCCGTATGGCGAGCCGGGGACGGTGGCTAGTAGACGACGAGGCTGTGAACCGCGATGCCGGCGGGAATGGTGTCGCGGCCCCGCAGGCCGCTCAGTTCCGCGAGGACCGCGATCCCGGCGATCTCTCCCTGCAGGCGTTCCACCAGGCGGACGGTGGCGTTCACGGTCCCACCGGTGGCCAGCAGGTCATCCACGATTAGGATGCGTTCGCCCGGAAGAATCGCATCCTGGTGGATCTCCAGGGAGTTGGTGCCGTACTCCAGCGTGTAGTCCTCGTTGAAGGTCGCGGCGGGCAGGCGCCCGGGCTTGCGCACCGGCACCACCCCGGCGCCGATGGCGTAGGCGATGGGGGTGCCGAGGATGAAGCCACGGCTCTCGATCACCACGACCTTGGCGATGTCACTGAAAGGCGCCGCCATTGCATCGACCGTCTGGCGGAAGAGTGTGGGGTCCGCCAGCAAGGTCGAGATGTCGCGGAACATGATGCCGGGTTCCGGGAAATCCGGGATATCGCGGATGGTGCGCTTCAGGAGGTCGCTGAAGGCCGTGTCGGCGGAATCGGGAGAGAGGGAGGGAGACGCGGTCATGGCACTTCCTGGGGTTCGGCAGGCGGTCGCGGAACGACGCTGCTCGTGGCGCGGTGGGCATCCGGACACGCCGCCGCATGCGGTGCGCGTCGCGAATCCGAAGGCAGTGTACCCCGCGCATGACCCGATGCAGCCGGGCGCGGTGGACGCTGCACTACTGGCCCGCGCGGCCAGCGGCGAGTTCGCGGGCGGTGGGGGCCAGCAGGTCCGGAGCGCGATTGATGATCGCCGCCGCCGCGCCGAGCGTGACGGCCTCGACGATCGGGCGGCCGGGCCGGATGGTGACCCCGGAGAAGGCATGCGGAGCGGTGAGCGGCTCGGCCTGCGCCTGGACCTCCGCGGCGAATCGATCCCCCCACCGGCTGTAGGGGCCGCCGATGACGATTTCGTCCGGATTGAAGATGGTGATCAGGTTCGCCACCGCCCGGCCCAGCCAGCCTGCGGCATGATCCATCATCAGGACCGCGCCCGGGTCTCCATTCGCCTCGGCGACGGCGACGATGGTCGCGAAGTCGCTCTCGCGGATCTCGGAGGGAAGCGCCGTGTCCAGCCCCTCCTGCCGGGCGACGTCCAGCACGGAGAGCAGGTAGTCGTTGCTGAGGTATCCCTCCAGGCATCCACGGTGCCCGCACGGGAACTCGGGGCCGTGGGGGTCGAGCAGGAGCTGCCCGAACTCGCCGGCGGCGTGGTCCCGGCCCGGATAGAGCTCGCGGTCGGCGACGATCGCGCCGCCGACGCCATTGCCCGCATAGATGTAGACGAGGTGCTCGCGGCGCTCGCGGCCCAGGAGCCAGAGCTCGCCCAGTCCGGCGGCGTGGGCGTTGTCCATCACCTCCACCGGGACCCGCAGGCGTCGGGACAGGTGCTGGCGCAGGGGATAGGCGGCGAAGGTCCAGCCGATGCTGGAGAAGGTGTCCGTCGGGGCGTGGACCTGTCCGCTGAAGGCCAGGCCGCACCCGATGAGCGCGCCGGGATCGCGATCCGCCATCAGCATCGTCACGGCGCGGACCGTGAGGTCGACCGCCACCTCGGGGGTGCGTGGTCCGCTGTGCTCCAGGGAGAGGCGGTCCAGCTGCTGCCCATCGAGGTTGACGAGCGAGGCATGACAGGCGTCCCCCTCGAACCCGATGCCAATCACGAGGCGGGTGGCGCCGCCGAGCCGGAGCATCACCGCCCGCCGGCCACCGGTCGAGGCCGCGACGCCGATCTCCTGCACCACGCCTTCGGCGACCAGTTCGCTGGCGGAGAGGGAGATGGCCGCGCGGCTGAGGCCGGTCAGGCGGGAGATGTCCATGCGGGACAGGGTGCGATGCTCGATGAGGAGGCTGATGATGGCGCTGCGGCTCGTGCTGTACGCCCGTCGCTTCGGCATGGGCGTGGGTCCTTTCGGTCGTCGGCGCGGGATCGGACGGCGGCCGCCCGGACGGAGAGTGATCGGACACAATCATGCGTGCTGCCGCGTTGAGCATACCCCATTGCTTTCCTTGTCCTTTGCTGTGCGGTATTGTTCAATTACTTGACAAAGTGGGCGTGCATCCGGTGGAGCGCGGTGGGGCGTGGGTCCCCGGAGGGGAAGCATGGAGGAGGAGCGAGCGATGACGCAGACCGTGCAGCATGGAGGGGACCTGGCGATGCGGGGCGGGTTCCCGGTGCGGGAGACGCCGTTTCCCGCCTGGCCGCAATGCGGCGAGGAGGAGCGGAAGAACCTGCTTGAGGTCCTGGAGAGCGGGGAGTGGTCGGAGCCCGGCGGCGGCCCCTTCGTCCAGGCTTTCGAGCGGGCGTTCTCGGCCATCCACGAGGCCGCGCATGGCATCGCGGTGATGAACGGCAGTGTCAGCCTGACCCTGCTCCTGCGGGCAATGGGCGTCGGCTCCGGCGACGAGGTGATCGTTCCGGCCTATACCTTCCTTGCCACCGCGACATCGGTCCTCG
>JBQCJS010000135.1:0-4915 GCA_051952485.1 Thermomicrobiales bacterium
ATCCTCGCCCCGGACAGCCTCGCCGCCAACAGCGCCACCATCCGCGAACTCCTCGCCGCCTACACCGCCATCGACGACCACACCGTCGAGCTCACCGCCAGCGACCGGATCGCCACCTTCCTCGAACAGGTCGGCACCATCTCGCTGATGCCGAAGCACATCTGGGACGGCGTCGCCTACACCCACTGGCCTGCAGATCCCGGCTCCACCGGCCAGGACCCGAAACGGGTGATCGGCACCGGCCCCTTCACCTTCGTCGAATGGGTGCAGGGCGATCACGCCACCGTCGCGAAGAACGCCGCCTACTGGCTGCCCGACGAGACGCCCGTCATCGACCGCTACATCTACCGGGTCGTCGGCGATGGCGCCAGCGCCCTCCAGGCCATGCAGGCCGGCGAGGTCGATATCGCCGGGCTCTCCGCCGCCCAGGCGCCCTCGTTCATCAAGGACAATCCCGACCTCACCATCACCGCCTTCGATACCACCCACATGTTCTATTACATCACCAACCTCGACACCGGGAAGGTCCCCTTCTTCGGCGATGTCCGCGTCCGCCAGGCGATGGTCTGGGCGCTGGACCGCGACCTCGTCGCCAAGCAGATCTTCAACGACTACGCCGTCCGCGCTGATGGCACCCAGCCACCGGTCGGTCCCGCGTACGCGCCGGACCAGATCACCAGCATCTACACCTACGACCCGGACAAGGCGAAATCCCTGCTGGACGAGGCCGGCTGGACCGTCGGCAAGGACGGCATCCGCGAGAAGGACGGCGTTCGCTTCAGCGTGGAGATCCTCTACACCAACTCCTCCGTCCAGAACCAGCAGCTCATCCCCTACATGCAGCAATGCTGGAAGGAGATCGGCATCGAGCTCAGCGGCGCGGCCATGCCCTTCCCCACCATGCTGGAACGCCTGGACATCGGCGACTTCACCCTCTCGCTCACCGGTTTCTCCTTCACGCCGGATGGCAACCAGGGCGTGATGTATCGCAGCGATGCCTGGTATCCCGCCGGGTTCAACATCGCCCGCTATGCGAATCCCGCCTACGATGAGCTCGATACGGCCCAGCAGCGCGAGCTGGATGTCGCGAAACGGCGCGACCTGCTCATCCAGGCCTCGAACATCCTCGCGGCCGATGTCCCGAACGTGCCGATCGTCTTCGACCAGACCGTCACCGCCTCCGATCCCCGCCTGCACAACTTCCACCCCAGCGGCTACTTCGCCGCCTCGGTCTGGCAGATGCCGTGGGTCTGGCGCGAGAACTGATCGCGTTCCGGAATCCGGGCGACCCGCTTGCGGATCGCCCGGATTCTGGTAGGGTTCCCCCAGGGTTTACCCACTGAACGATCCTTCCACCCAGAAAGGTGTCCGCCTGCTCATGTCCGGCTCTTCATCCATCCGGTCCGCCGGAACGCCCACCGGCCCCACCCTCTCCCGTCGCCATCTCGCCCGCCAGGCGGGTCTCGTCACGGCGGGCGTCGCGGCCCTCGCCGTGCCCGGCCTCACCGCCGCCCAGGCGACGCCAGGGGCATCCCCCGCGGCGAGCCCGGCGGCCGGTGGCGACGTGACCTTCACCCTCGCCTCGCCCAGCCGCGCCGACGCCACCGCGCGGATCATGGCCGCCTACCCGTTCGATGAGCCGGGCGCCGATGGCGGCGACCTCATCCAGGTCCACACCGGCGACATCAAGACGCTGAACCCGGTCCTGCGTTCCGATATCGCCTCCAGCTGGATCACCGGGCTCATCTTCGAGAGCCTCATCGGGGTCTCCGTCGTCGAGGGCGAGCTGATCCCGGCCCTCGCCGATTCGTGGGAGATCAGCTCCGACGGCCTCCGCGTCCGCTTCCACCTCAACCCGGATGCCGCCTGGCACGACGGCAAGCCTGTCACCGCCGAGGATGTCACCTACTCGCTCGATGCGGTCCTCGCCGAGGATGGCCTGAGCCCGAACCGCACCGACATCCTGCGCGCGGTATCCACCTATTCCGCGCTGGACGACAAGACGGTGGAGGTCGTTGCAAACGGCCCGAGCGCCACCTTCATCTACCAGGTCGGCACCCTGGCCATCGTGCCGAAGCACATCTGGGAGGGCGTGCCCTTCGCGGATTGGGGCACGGCCCCCGGCACCACCGCATCCGATCCCACGCAGGTCATCGGCAGCGGTCCCTTCCGCTTCGTCGAGTGGGTGCAGGAAGACCATGTCACGGTCGAGCGCTATCCCGACTACTGGCTTGCCGACCAGAAGCCGCACATCGACCGCTACATCTACCGGGTCGTCGCCGATGCCACCTCCTCGATCCAGACCCTCCAGACCGGCGAGTCGGACATCATGGTGCTCTCCCCGGCCCAGGCGCCGGCGTTCATCCGCGACAACCCCGATATCCCCGTGTTCGAGCACCCACGGGCGCACATGACCTACTACGTCACCAACCTGCACGAGGACAAGACGCCCCTCTTCGAGGATGTCCGCGTCCGCCAGGCCATGATGTGGGCGCTCGATCGCGACCTCATGGTGGAGACGATCTGGGCGGGCTACGCCGTGCGGGCCGATGGCCCCCAACCGCCGCTCTCCCCGGCCTACGCCCCGGACGAGATCACCAGCATCTACACCTTCGATCCCGACAAGGCGAACGCCCTGCTGGACGAGGCCGGCTGGACGCGCTCCGGCGACAACGTCCGGGAGAAGGATGGCGTGAAGTTCAGCTTCGAGTTCATCTACGACGATCCCTCGGCCATCAACCAGCAGCTGATTCCCTATCTCCAGCAGGCGTGGCAGGCAGTGGGAATCGAGATCGTCCCGAAGGCGATGCCCGTTCCCGCGCTCATCGATGCCTACATGGCCGGCACGTTCACGGCGGGGATGCTCGGCTTCGAGTTCGGGATCGACGGCAACCAGGGCGGCATGTATCGCGCCGATGCCGTGCCGCCGTCCGGCTTCAACTTCATGGGCTACGCCAACGCCGACTATGATGCGCTGGACGACCAGCAGCTGGCGGAACTCGATCCCGAGAAGCGCCGTGCCCTGCTGATCGAGCAGTCGAACATCCTGGCGGCGGACCTCCCGAACGGCCCGCTGGTCTTCGGCAAGGGGGTTTCGGCCGCCCTGCCGCGCGTCCACAACTACTTCTCCGCGCAGTATTCGTCCCTCTGGTCCATCCCCTGGATCTGGATTGCCGAATAGGCTCCCGGCGACACGCCAATCCGGCCCGCGGCATCACCGCGACAGGCATCCGGACGAAGCCAGGGAGAGGGCAACGTGCCCCCTCTCTGGCTTCGTCATGCCGTGGTCACCGCGCTACCCCTGCTCTCCGGCGGCCGCAGGCGGCACCACAGCAACCACAGCCACCGCGGGCTCCAGCCGGTCCGTCTTCGGCACCACCGGCATGGCCAGCAGCGGGAAGATCGCCGTCAGGGCGAAGGTCGCCGGGTACCCGATCGCGCCGATCAGCGCCCCGATCCCGGACGGAATGAACGCCGAGACCAGGAACTGCCCGGTGTTCTGCATCCCCATCGCCCGGCCGCCCCAGAAGGGTCCACCGATCTCCGCCACCGAGGTGAAGGCCAGCCCGTTGTCCGCCACCGTCACGATCGAGGCGATCACCAGCATCACGACCGCAGCCTCCCAGTGCAGGCCGTCCGCCAGCCCCAGCAGCAGCATCGCCAGGCAGGCGCAGACCGTGATCACCCGCAGGGGCCGCATCCGGCTGCCGATCCGGTCCGAGATCCAGCCCACCACCAGCCGCCCGATCGCCCCCAGGATCTGCGACACCGTCACCAGCAGGCCCGCCGCGGTCGGGCTCCACCCGTGCTGCGCGATCAGCCAGACCAGCGCGAAGTTCCAGACCACGATCTGCGGCACCTGCAGCAGGATCGAGACGCCGTGAATCCGCCACAGCAACGATCCCTGCCGGTACGGGTTCGCCATCTGGCCACTCGCCAGCGCCGCCGACCGTGACGGGCGCGGCGGGTCGATCACGAACACCGCGCAGATCACCGCCATCACCCCGACGAAGACCGTCGGGAAGATCCACGCCACATGGACGCCCTGGGTCGCCGCCAGTTTCGGGATGGTCAGCGCCCCAAGCCCGACGCCCAGCGGTTGCGCCATCTGCCGGATGCCCATCGTCAGGCCGCGCTGCTCCGGCGGAAACCAGCCGATCACCACCCGCCCGCTCGCCGCGTTCGCGCAGGCGGCCATCGTGCCGCCCAGGAAGAGGAAGAGACCGATCCCGAAGTAGGACGACGAGAGGATCATTCCCAGGCCACAGAGCGCCGTCAGGCCCAGGCCAACCGCCAGCACCCACCGTTCGCCCACGCGGTCCACCACCGCGCCCCACGCAATCAGCGTCACCATCATGCCCAGGATCGGCATCCCGGCCAGGAACCCGGCCCGCGCCAGGCTCAGGCCTTGTTCCTGATGCAACGCCGGGATCAGGCCCGCCGTGCCATTCACCATCACCGTGCCCGACATCTGGGCCATCATGCTCAGGCCCAGCAGCGACCACCGCCGCGCCGTCCCGATCTCGCGCGCCACGCCCGGTTCACGCATCCCGCGCGACCGTCACGATCCCGACCCGCCGTCGCAGAGCGCCCGCACCGCTGGCATCAGCGTCGCCACGATCTCATCGTGGGAGGCGGACGCCATCCCCGCCAGCGACCCCGCCGCCCGCAGCGCCACCACCCCGAAGACCATGCCGACCACCTGTTCGGCCCGCAACGCGGCCTCCTCCGGCTCGACGCCCGCCGCGATCAGGACGCCCGTCAACGGGTGGGTCACCCGGCGCTGGACGTGCGCCCGCGCGACATCACGCAACTCCGGCTCGATATCGGACGACGGCGCGAGCGTCGTGCGCACGATCGGCCCGACACCGTGGGTATCGACCTTGGCCAGCATCCGCCGCACCAGCCGCTCGAC
>JBQCJS010000136.1:0-6193 GCA_051952485.1 Thermomicrobiales bacterium
GCATCGGCAACTGGACGATGCTCGGTTTCGTCCACCGATAGCGACCGATCGAGCCCGAGGCGGTCTCCACCACGCGCGGCCCCTGCTCGTCGCATAGGAGCAGGGGTGACTCCGCATTGCGTGTGACCACGATCGACGCCGTCCGCGTCTCGATGGAGAGCAGGTCGAGGGTCGCCGAGACCTGCCCGTGCCGGAACGCGAAGAGGAAGTCGTGGGTGGCGCGGGCGACCACTCCGTCGCGCACTCCCTCCTTCACGAGCGCGACCGCCTTGCTCGACAACAGCAACGAGAGCGTCTTCGCCGCCCGCCCGCTTCCCTGCCCGTCGAGCATCACCACCGTGATGCCGCCGGCCGGCCGCTCGATCAGCTCGACGGTGTCCCCGCTCTCCCGGCTCGCGTACTTCTCGGTCTTCGCGATCGCCACGTCGATCAGGCACGATTGCAGCATTCCATCATCCCTCGCAGGCGTCCCCAGCGGACGCGACACACCCTTACCGGATCACCTTAGCGGACTCGGACGGGCTATGCATGATGCGCCGCGCGCCGGGCAGCGGGATCGACCGGCGTCGGGCCTGGCGGCGGCCCCGCCAGGTTGCGGAACAAGGCTGCCAGATTGACACCAGATTCATATTGACAATCGAAACAAAAGAACCTACAATCCTAAGTAAGGTAAATCGACGGTTTCACAGTACTATCGACACAATCAGCCAGAGGACACGGCCCGATCGGCTGGCAGGCACATGACTTTCAACCTATAGGCCCATACGAGGCCTGATACCCAGGAGCAGCACCAATGAACGGTCTCAAGTGGATCTAGTCCTCCCGACCATCCCGCTTATTCGAACAAGGAGGACAGGCATGAACGGTCTCAAGTGGATCTAGCACCCGGAACGGCCCGATCGGCATCTACAGACAGGAAGGAGCGCGACATGAACGGCCTCAAGTGGATCTAGCCAGCACCGCACCGGAACACTCGCCCCAGACACCCAGGAGCACAGGCATGAACGGCCTCAAGTGGATCTAGCACAGCAGCCCGGCACGATTGGTCTTCCCCAGAGAAAGGACACAGGCATGAGCGGCCTCAAGTGGATCTAGCCAGACGCAACGAACCAGCAAGCTTCCGCCACGACCCCAATGCCACCGAAAGGATCTCCCCGATGCACGGTCTCAAGTGGATCTAGCCAGCACCCGGAACGACAGCCAGCCCCTCAGCACCAGGAAAGGACCCGATGATGAACGGCCTCAAGTGGATCTAGCATCGACTCGTCGTCATGAAGCAGCCATTACCGGACAAGGAGCCAACGCCATGCACACCGGCCTCAAGTGGATTTAGGGCACCATCGCATCGATCAGACAGGCATCCGGCGTTCCGGATCAGGGCAATCGGACGAGATCTAGTCGTAGACACTCTATTCCGCATGATGAAGAAATTCCGCACCATAGGCTCCATCGATCTTCAGCACTCCCCTGGCAACGCCTCCGATAGGGTTCCCGATCGGGACCTGCGAGCACCCGCCGCGAATGCAGACGGTTCCCGGCAAGCGCCGCTCCACCCCCAACCTTGTGAACCGCACCCCGGTGCGGTATAAGTCGCCAGAGGACATGCCGGCCGAACGGACGCGCAAGGCTTCGTTGTCCTGTTTGCCGGGTCACCCCCTCCGCTGACGATGCCGTGAAAACCCGAGTCTGGGTCACCATCCTGAGTGCGATGCTCGTGGCTGTCGTCATCGACAGCCTGCGAAGCGCGCGCCTCGAACGGACCGACGACCGACTCGTGGCCCTTGCCCTCGCCCTCCTGATCGTGCTCGTCGAGCACTTCGACGTGAAGATCTCGATCGGCTCGAAACTCTTTTCCCTCTCCATCGGCGCAACCATCGCCATGGCGGCCGCGTTCCACTTCCAGCCCGCCACCGCCGCGTTGCTCGTCTTCGCCGCGCACCTGGTCGATTCAGCCATCGCCCGTCGCCAGCCCATCAAGTCCGTCACCAACATCGGCATCTATACCGTCGCCACGTGGCTGGGCTCGACCATCTTCTGGCGCCTGGTTCCCGCCGGTTCCTCGCCGCTCGATTCCGTGTCGAACATCCTGGCCGCGATCGCCGCATCCGCCGTTTTCGTCGGGTTCAGCACATCGATGCTCGCCCTGATCGTCGGCCCGGTGATCGGGATGCCGTTCCGCGAGCTATGGAACCAGAACCTCCGCGCGACCGCCATCGAGACGGTCGGCCTGCCGGCCATCGGCGGCATGGTCGCGGTCCTCGCACAGAAGAACGCCGCCGCGGTGCTGCTCGTCGGGTTCCCCCTCATGGCCCCCCAGCTCGCCTACCGCGCCCTCAACGACGCGCGCCAGAGCATCCGGTCCACGCTCGAAATCCTCGTCGACACGCTGGAGGAACGGGACCGTGCGACCGCCGACCACTCCCGGCAGGTGTCCGCCTATGCCTCCCGCATCCTGGACGAGATGCCGGAAGTGCCGGCCCAGCTGACGGAGACGATCCAGTGGGCCTCGCGCGTGCACGACCTCGGCAAGGTGGGCGTGCGCGATTCCGTCCTGTTCAAGGCGGGCCGGCTCGACCCCGACGAGTGGACCCAGATGCGCTCCCACGCCGTGATTGGTGCGGACATCATCACCCGGCTCTCCCAATCCGATCGCATCGCCATGATCATCCGCCACCATCACGAACGCTGGGATGGCAAGGGGTATCCCGACGGGCTGGCAGGTGAGAGCATTCCCCTCGGCTCGCGCATCATCGCCGTCGCTGATACGTATGAAGCGATGACCGCCGACCGCCCCTACCGCCGCGCCCTCCCTGCCGAAGTGGCCTACAAGGAAATCCTGGCGAACAGCGGCACCCAGTTCGATCCCGCCGTGGTCGCCGCGTTCGCCCGCGCGTTCAGACCCGATTCGCCGGAGGAACAGATGGCCTGGGGCATCGTGCCGATCACCGGCGCGGGTCCCGGCACACCGGCGGCCTCGGTGGCGTAGCATTGCCGGACGCGCCGCCGCCCGACGGTCCGCTCGCTCACGTACGACATCCGGAAGGGTTTGCCGTGCCCCTCGTCACGTTCGACTTCCACAACACCCTCGCCGCCTGCGATCGCTGGTTCCAGCTCGAGGTCACACGCTTCGCCGCCGAGGTCTACGCGGCGCTGACGCCCCGGCACACGCCGCCGCATCGCCTGTTGCCGGAGTCCGACCTGATCCATGCCTACCGCACGGTCCGCCAGGGCGTGATCGCCAGCGGCCACGAGAAGGATGCGCTCGCCTCCGTGATGGCGACTTTCTCCGCCCTCGGCATCGAGGCCGATCCGCTGGAGGCTGCCCACGCCATCGACCGCCTCATGCACGAGGCGGCGGACGACATCGCACCCATTCCCGGCGCACCGGACGCCGTGCATGCCCTCCAGGAACGCGGCGTCACGCTCGCGGTCGTCAGCAGCGCCATCTATCCGCCCTTCCTCGACTGGACGCTGGAAGCCTTCGGCATCCGCGATGCCTTCTCGGCGATCGTCACCTCCGCCTCCGCCGGGGTCTACAAGTCCAATCCCGCCATCTACCGGCACGCGCTGGACCTTACCGGCTTCTCCCCTACCTCGGCGACCCACATCGGCGATTCGCCGCGCTGGGATGCCACCACGGCCAAGGAAGCGGGGATGCGCACTGTGCTCCTAGCCTCTCCGGTCGCCGATCGCTACCGGGACGAGCGGGGCCTCCTGCCGCCGGACCTGACCCTGGAGACCTTCGTCGGCTCGGAAGCCCGGCTGGTGGAGTTCGTCTTCCGGGCCGTGCCCGCGGAGGTCCATCCATGAGCGAGCATGAGGCCTCCACGGCATCGCCAGCACCCCGCCTGCACGTCGACATCTTCACGCTCTTTCCGCAGATGTTCGTCGGCCCCTTCACCGAGAGCATCCTGAAGCGTGCGCAGGAGCGGGGCCTGATCCGGATCGACGTCCACGACATCCGCGACTGGACCCACGACAAGCACCGCACCGCCGACGACACCCCCTATGGCGGAGGGGCGGGCATGGTGATGAAGGCGCCTCCGATCGTGGAGGCGGTGGAGGCCGTCCTCGGGGAGGATCTGCACCGGACGCATATCGCGATCACCTCGGCGGGAGGCCGGACGTTCACACAGCCCATCGCCTCCGAGCTCGCCGCCGCCGGCCGCATCGCCATCATCTGCGGTCACTACGAGGGCATCGATGAGCGCGTCTCGGAGCTGCTCGGCGCGGACGAACTGGCGATCGGGGACTACGTGCTGACCGGCGGCGAGCTGCCCGCCATGGTCATCGTCGATACGATCGCCCGCCTGGTGCCGGATGTGATCGACGCCGCCAGCATCGCCGACGAATCCCACGCCGACAGCCGGCCCGCCCTCGTCGAGTACCCCCACTACACCCGGCCGACCACCTTTCGCGGCCTCGATGTCCCGGAGATCCTGCTCAGCGGTCATCATGCGAAGATCGCGGCCTGGCGGGAGGAACGCGCTCGCGAACGCACCGCCCGCTGGCGTCCGGACCTGCTGCCGCAACCCTCCGATCCGGAGTGACCTTCGGACGCTGACGGCGGCTAGGCGTCCCGCGACGGCGCGACCAGGACCGACCGTACCCGCAGGCTGGAGAAATCCCGCTCGGCGACGTGCCGGATGTAGCCGGCAATCGCCCGTTCGATCTCCATCCGCTCGGTTTCGGACGGCTGCAACCGTACGACCGCTGCCAGGCCGTGGCGCACCAGTTGGCGCAGGTACTTCTGCGCATTGACTGACATGGCCTCGCCGCCGCGATCGAGATTCGCGCAGGCCGGACAGAGCATCCCCCCGAGCCGCGCCGAGTAGACGTTCGTCGTGGCTTCGAGCGGCTCCCGACATTCCACGCAGGAGAACAGCTCCGGCTGGTACCCCAATGCGCTCAGCAATGCCAGTTCGTAGTGGCGCGTCACCGCCCAGGAATCGACGTCCTGGTCGAGCAGCGCGAGCGACTTCCGCAGGAGGTCGTAGACACGCCAGTTCTCCTCCCGGTCGTGCGTGAGGTGGCGAACCAGCTCCGCGAAGTAGGAGGCGCAGGCGAACGCATCGAGGTCGGTTCGCAGCCGCTCGTGGCTGTCCAGCACGTCCGCCGAAGTCACGACGTCGAGATCGCGGCCCACCGCGAGGTGAAGACTCACCCGGCCGAAGTAATCAAGTTGCGACCCGTACTTGCTCGACGGACGGCGAGCCCCCTTCGCGATCAGGCTCACCTTGCCGTGGTTGGGTGTGAACGCCGTGAGAATGCGATCGGTCTCGCCATAGTCGAGCCGGGTGAGGACGATCGCCTCGGTGCGGTAGTGGCGGTCTCGGATGCCGTTCTGTGGCGGTCGGGGGTCGGACATGGGCGGGGCTCACCAGCGTTGGAGGAAAGGACGGGTGGGATGCGGCATGGGGTCGCGGCGAAGGGTCATCGCATGCTCGTACTATTGTAGGGACCCTGTCGACTCACGCGCCGACGGGCGAATCCGTGCAGGCGTGCCGCGCTCCCCGACCACGGAGCCATCGGCGCGTTGACGCCGTTTTTCGCGTGGTGGTAGGGTTCCCGGCGATGATCGAGAACGTTTCCTTCCTGGCCGCATTCCTCGCCGGTATCGTGTCGATCTCCTCACCCTGCATCCTGCCGCTCGTGCCCGTCTATCTGGCACACATCGCCGGAGTCAGCGTCGGAGAGCGCGGCGATGCCGCACGCCCTGCTGTCCTCCGCAATGCCGCTGCCTATGTCCTTGGGTTCTCGCTCGTCTTCGTGGCGATGGGAGCCGCGCTCGGGGCGGTCGGGGCGATGGCCGGGACACTCGAGTTCGTGGCGTTGAACCGCATCTGGCTCGTCCGCATCGGCGGCCTGCTCCTGGTCGTGCTCGGCCTCTACCAGATCGGACTGATCCGCATCCCGCTGCTGGACCGCACCTGGCGTCCGCAGTTCGAACCGGGATCGCGCGGGACAGTCTTCTCGTCGTTCATCATCGGGGTCGGTTTCGGCGCCGGGTGGTCGCCCTGCATGACTCCGATCCTCAGGGCGATCCTGACCAAGGCAGCGGGCCATGGCGACTTCGGGCGCGCCACGACACTGCTGGCGGTCTATGCGCTGGGGCTGGGCGTGCCGTTCATGCTCGCGGCGTTCGCGTTCGGCTCGGCGCCGAAGGTCATCCGGCGACTGAACGCGCATTTGC
>JBQCJS010000137.1:0-2407 GCA_051952485.1 Thermomicrobiales bacterium
GAGATGGTCCGGGAGCGACCGGTATGCCAGCTCCCCGGCACCCCACAAAGGGCTGCCCACCGTACGACCGGCTTCCCCAGTTCGTCTCGTGCGTAGGGCGGACCCCCGGCCCACTGGTTCGGCGCCCTTCTGACCATTGCCGGGTGGGGCGAGGTACTCCAGGGAGTGGATCATCCCGCTTTCCCTGACCTGCTGCGGGGCCGGAGCACCCCACGCGCTCATGTCATCGTCAGCGACGGTCGGCCCTCCCCGCGCGAAGCGGTCCGTCGTCCGGCGAACCACCCGCCGGAACCCGACGGAGGCAGAGACGATGCCCGGACGTCCCCGTCGTGTGACGGCATCATGCGGCGATCCGGGGCCGGGGTGTCATGCGGGGCGGTGGGGGATGGCAAGGATTCCGGACGCGGCCCGGAGATGGCCGGTCCCGCTCCCCGTGTGCGGGCGGTCAGGCCGTTGCCAGCGCCTCGTACGCGGCGGCGACATCCCGGATGACGATATCCAGGATGGCCGTGCCAAGCTCCGCCGTCGCCGCGCCCGGATCGTCCGTGTAGCCGTCGAACGACTGCCACAATCCGGCCGTCTCCACGCGCACGCCGGGGATCACCGGGGCATTGGAGCCATCGGTGGCGCGATTCGCCCAGCGCGGGCGCACGGCAGCCGGGTCCATCGCCAGCATCGTGGCGGTCTCGAACCGCCCCGCATGGCCGGGAATCGTCACGCCATGCTCCTGGGCGAGCACGGCCAGCGACCGTTCCGCCACCTGCCAGTACGAGGCGGCGGCGAGGGTGATCCCCGCGTCCGCCGGCTGATCCAGCGCCACATCCCGCACCACAAGCTCGTTCAGTTGCTGGTTGCCGCCGTGGCCGTTCAGGAGCAGGACGCGCCGGGCGCCACTGGCCAGGATCGACTCCACCAGGTCCCGCGCGACGCGATAGTAGGTCTGCGTCGAGAGCGAGAGGGTGCCGCCGAAGGGGAGGTGGTGCTGCGACGACCCGAAGCAGAGCACCGGTGCCAGGATCACGTCAGCAACGGACGCATCCGCCGCCGCGCGGGCGATGTGCTCGACGGTGATGCTGTCGTGCCCGGTCGGCAGGTGCGGGCCGTGCTGCTCGGTCGCGGCCGTCGGCAGCACCACCAGCGCCCCATCCGCCAGCCGCGACCGGATCTCGTCCCGCGTCAACGCATTCCACAACGCTCCCGGCATGATCGTCCCCCGCTTCCTCGTGTGCGACACATCCGGCAGGCGGCCGGTGTCCGGCATCCTATCGCGAGATCGCCCCACGCGGCAGGGGAAGGACGGAGGCGGTCAGGACTCCGGGGGCGAGGTCGGGATGCGCCCCGTGTAGTGTCCCCACTCCTGGGGATCGCCCTCCGGCAGCTCCTCCACGCCCAATCGCTGGAGGATGTGCAGCACCTCGCTCCGGTGCATGTGGTTGTGCAGGATCACGTGCAGCACCGTCAGTCCCTTCGTCTGCGGGTAGTCGTGGGCGTCGATGATGATCTCCTGCTCTTGCCCCTCCGCCGCGATGGTGCGGGCAGTCGCCTCGAAGCGGGCGTAGACCGCCTGATGCCGCTCCTGCATCGCGGCGATCGAGGCCGGGTCCGGTTTCCAGGGAACCGGCTCGCCCGTCAACTGGCCGTTCCAGGAATCGGTGGCGAGGATGAGGTGGTCGAAGGTGCGCCGCAGCGTCCGGTGTCCGATGTCGAACTCCCGGTCCAGTTCGTCGTCGCTGAGACCCGCGCTCAACGACATCAGGTAGGCGGTCATGTCCCGGTCGTGGCCCAGCAACGCGTCGAGCCAGAAATCAGGGGGCTGGGATGGCATGTCGGTACTCCGGTGGCGCGAAGGTCGGGACGAACGCCGGATGCCGGCATCGACTGCACGATACCGGGCGAGGAGGACGGTCCCCGTCCGGTATTCGCCAGTGGCATTCGTACCTTCGCCGGTGACGGCCCCGATGGCCCAACCCCTTCCAGCAGAGGTACACGGCACGCTCCGATCCGCGTGCTACCCTGTCGCCATCGACACCTGCCCCTGCCCGCTGGAGGAACCCGGATGACCGCTTCGCCGACCCCGACGCCATCGCTGGATGCCGCCGACCTGCCCACCTCCTACTGGCATGCCACGTTTCCTCCGCCCGCTGCGGACGACGCGATCCCTGCCGAATCGGCCGTCGTCGTGATCGGCGGCGGGATGCTGGGGTGCTGGACGGCGCTCTTCCTCGCCCGGCAGGGGGTCGAGGTGACGGTGGTCGAGCGTGAGGCGATCTCGTGGGGTGCGACGGGTCGCAACGGGGGCTTCCTCACGGGCGGTGCGGCGATGGGCTACGCCGACGCGATCGACACATTCGGGCATGAGACGGCTGTCGCCCTCTGGTCCCTTGCCGAGGAGGGGCGTGCGCTCGCC
>JBQCJS010000138.1:0-2194 GCA_051952485.1 Thermomicrobiales bacterium
ACGAGGCGACCGGCGCCGCGGCCAACGCGGTGGCAAGCACATCGTCCACCGCCGCCAGTGCCGCGTCCACGCCATCCGCGGACTTGCCACCCGCCTCCGCCAGTTCGGGCCGGCCACCGCCGCGCCCCTCGATGTGCGGGGCGATGGCGCCGATGATCGCGCCCGCCTTCACGCCCTTCGCGACGACATCCGGCGTCACCATCGCCAGCAGGCTCGGTGCGCCATCGACCACGGTGCCGAGGACGATCACGCCGGACTGGAGCGAATCGCGCAGGCGATCGCCCAGCTGGCGAAGTCCCGCCTTCTGTTCCACCGTCACGTTGGCGGTGAGCAACGGCACCCCCGCAATCTCGCGAGCCTGCTTCAGCAGGTCGCCGGACGACGCCCCGGCCAGCTGGCCCTGCAGGCGGGCAATCTCCCGCTCCTGCTGGCGCACCTTGTCGCCCAGCGCCTTCACCTGGGACGGCACGTCCGACCACGACACCTTCAGGTCGCGCCCCATCTCCTCCAGCAGGCGCTGCTGGCCGAGGATGCGCTCGATCGCGGCCTCGCCGGTCAGCGCCTCGATCCGGCGGACCCCCGAGGCGACGCTTCCCTCCGATGCGATCACGAACGGGCCGATCTCGCCAGTGTGCTTCACATGCGTGCCGCCGCAGAGTTCCTTCGAGAAATCGTCGATCTGCACCACGCGGACGGTATCGCCGTACTTCTCGCCGAAGAGCGCCATCGCCCCCTCCGCGATCGCCTCCTTCTGCGCCATCACCTTCGTCGCCACCGGGCGGTCGTTCGCGATCTCGGTGTTCACGATCGCGGCGACCTCGCGGACCTGCTCCGGGGTCACCGCATCCAGTGAGGTGAAGTCGAAGCGCAGGCGGTCCGGCGCGACGAGCGACCCGGCCTGGTGGGTATCCGTGCCGATCACGGTGCGCAGCGCCTTGTGCAGCAGGTGGGTCGCGGTGTGGTTGCGGCGAATCTGCTGGCGGCGATAGCCGTCGATCTGGGCCGTCACGGTCTCGCCGACGCGGACGAAGCCCTCCTGCACGGTGCCGCGATGGACGAAGAGATCCGGCGCGGGCTTCCGCGTGTCGTCGATGTCGATCACGCCGGTCTCCGCGTAGACCTTGCCGGCGTCGCCGACCTGGCCGCCGGACTCGCCGTAGAAGGGCGTCCGGTCGAGCACGAGTTCGATCTCCTGCCCGGCCTCCGCCTGCTCCAACGCGCCGTCCGGCCCGAGGATCGCGACGATGGTCGCCTCCGCCCGCTCCTCCTCGTAGCCGAGGAAGGTCGTGCGCGGGGAGACACTCGCGTAGAGGTCGGCGCGGTCGCGGGAGGTGTCCTTGAAGAGGTCGAGGCTGCGGCTGGCCTCGCGCGGCCGCGCCAACGCCGTCTCGAAACCCGCCGTGTCGACGGTCAGCGCCTCCTCGTGGGCCAGTTCCACCGTGAGGTCGTAGGGGAAGCCGAAGGTGTCGTAGAGACGGAAGACCTCCTCGCCGGGGATCTCGGTCCCGCCCTCGGCCTTCAGCTCCTCGGTCAGCGCCTGCAGGCGGTTGATGCCGCTGGTGAGCGTCTTGCCGAAGCTGGCCTCCTCGTACGCCAGGACCTTGAGGATCTGAAGCTCGCGGTCGGCAAGTTCCGTATACTGGCCGCCGAACTCGTCGATCACGATCTGCGCCATCTCGCCCAGGAACGGGCGATCGATGCCCAGCGTGCGGCCGTGGCGGATCGCCTTGCGCAGCACGCGGCGGAGGACGTAGCTGCGGCCCTCGTTGCCGGGAAGGACGCCATCGCCGATCAGGAAGACGGAACCCCGGATGTGATCCGCGATGATGCGCAGCGAGCGGTCCACCTGCGGATCGACCCCGTAGGTCTTGCCGGAAAGCGACGCCGCGCGCTGGATGATCGGCTGGTAGAGGTCGGTATCGTAGAGGCTCTTGCCCCCCTGCACGACCTGGACGAGCCGTTCGAGCCCCATGCCGGTATCGACGCAGGGCTTCGCCAGCGGCGTGGAGACGCCATCCGGCGTGGTGTTGAACTGCATGAAGACGTTGTTCCACACCTCGAGGAAGCGCGGCCCGTCGTCACCGGGCTTCGCGTCCGGCTGCAGGTGCTCCCCCCAGTCGAAGTAGATCTCCGAATCCGGGCCGTTCGGGCCGGTGGGGCCGGCACGCCACCAGTTGTCCTCCAGCTTGTGGAT
>JBQCJS010000139.1:0-6400 GCA_051952485.1 Thermomicrobiales bacterium
TGGCCCTATCGTAGCATCGCGATATCGTGTTGTCTAGGGGTCAGATCAGATTCGTGCGAAAATGCACAAACCTCCTGACACCGAGCATACGTCATCGTGCCCGCATCCGGATGGATTCCGCGAGCACTTCCAGCTGCTTCCGGTCGATCGCGTAGTACTTCATGCCCCGGCGCGGCTCGACCCGTACAAGCCCGGCCCGCTCCAGTTGTGACAGATGCCGGGAGACCGCCGACTGCGCGATTCCCAGCCGTCCCACGATCTCCTGGGCGTAGAGCTCGCCCCCGCCCAGCAGGTCGAGGATGCGCAGGCGGTTCGCATCGCCGAGCGCGCGCAGCCCTTCCAGCAGGACCTCGCCCGGCATGTCCTCCTGCTCCACCGCGCCATAGGCGTCGTCGGTGACGGTATCGCTCACCAGTCCGGGTGCCATCGGCACCGGGTCCAGCTGGTTCAGCACGTTCGATGCGGAGAAGAAGACCACCAGGTCGGGCGGATAGCTGATGTAGCTGACGAAGGCGCCGATATGGGCCGAGGGGCAGAACGTGACGCTCGCCACGTTGCCGAGCGCCGCCGTGAGGGTGGCGGGCAGGCGGTTTCCGGTGAGCTCGCCGAAGGCCATGCCGAAGCCCCGGCCGGCGGCAGCCCGCGCGGCCCGTTCCGCCTCGCGCAGGGACTCGCCGTGCGCCACGAAATCATCCGCGTACATCTCGTCCCAGATCCCGCGGATGAGCCGGATGGTGCGTTGCTTCAGCAGCGCGGGATCGGCTAGCAGATGCAGCACATCCTCGACATCCGCCGTGGTCAGGCCGGGTTCCACGTAGCGGCGCCAGGCAACTTCCTGCTCGCCGAGGGGGGCCGTCAGTTCCGTCCCGAGATCGCGATGCACGCGGTCGAGGGCATGGATGGCCATCTGGTAGTAGGCATCGGGGTCGAGCGATTCCAGGTAGGCCAGCAGGTCGTCGATCCCGGCATCGAGGTGATCGGGCTGCAGCGGCCCGAACTGCATGATCGGCTCCTCCATGTAGTAGAGCAGCCGGCCGGAGAAGCCATGCAACAGGTCCAGGTCTTCCTGCAACGGGACCGGAAGCGCCCGCCGGGCCTCGATCAACCCGCGATCGAGCCCGCTGCCGGGCACCGCGCGGTACAGCAGGGACATGATCGAGACCATGTCCAGCGGGATCGAGAATGCTGTCCGGACCTGCAATGCCGGCCTGCCGATGACTAGTTCGCCCATGATCCATCCCTTTCGCCGGAAGCCGTCTCCGGCCCCGCGCGGCGACCATCCATCCCGCCCGTGGCGCCTGGCCGATATGGGCATCACCATATCAGCATATTCCCGCACGGGTCAAGAAACGCCGCCGCTCCAGGACCACATCGGACACGCGGCGCCGGCCATGGCGGCCGCGCCAATGCGATACTGACGGGGATACCATCGCGACGCGCGAATGCGACACGGAGGTTCCCTGTGGACGACACGCCGAACGAGGCCGAACGGCCCTCCGGGCAGGACGCCCCCGATGGTCGCCTGCCCCATCGCTCCCGCTTTGCCGACCGCGACGCCGTCACCGCCCAGGAGCGGGATGCCCCGCCTGTCGCCGATGCCGCCCTCGCCGCCCTGGAGACGGATGCCGCCAGGGCCCGCGCTCACGGTCCGGACCAGCTCTCGCTCGACCTCCACACCGAGGCCAAGGGCGCCTTCACGCCGGAGGTGGGTGGCCTCGTTCCCCTGGATGCCGGATCGAGCCTCGATCTCGCCCGGACGTGGTTCCGGCGCGATCTCGAACTCGCCTGCCGTCCGCGCAACACGATCGAGTCCTACACCTACGATCTCCAGAAGCTGGAGGACCTGATCGGCCCGAAACCGATCAACCGGATCGACCGGACCGACATCGCCCGCTTCCTCGGCGATGCCAACAGCCGTACCACCCGCAAGCGGCGACTCACCTCGCTCCGGCAGTTCTTCGCCTATCTCATCAAGACGGAGAAGGTGCTGAAGCTCGATCCGACGGAGGGCTACTTTCCCCACCAGATCGCCCTGCGCACGCCCCAACCGCTCTTCCCGGACGAGCAAGCGGCATTGCTCGATGCCGCCGCGCGTGACGAGGCGTGGAGCGTCGTGGCCATCTGGCTCATGATGCGCGTGGGCCTCACCCGCTCCGAACTGCTCGCGCTCGAACGCGATCACGTCGACCGCGCGTCCGAAGCGACTCCGGTCGTCAACATCTACTACGAGACGCCGGGCAAGCAGGTGAAGGAACGCCGCCTCGCCACCAGCGACGAGTTCGCCCACCTCTACGACGCGTACCTCGCCACACGCGACCCGGATAGCCAGGGCCGCCTCTTCCCGGTCGGCCCGCCCGCCGTCAACGGCATGGTCGAGCGGGTCCGCCGTGCGGCCGGGATCGGCAAGGACGTGACGCCCCAGACCCTCCGGCACACCTTCGCGGTCGAACAGGCCCGGAACGGCGCCGATGTGGACGACCTCCTGGCGCTGCTTGGCCTCGCCGATGACAGCCGCAACCGGGCAAGCGTCGAACGCTACATCCGCCTCGCCTCCCCCGCCCTCCCCACCGCTCCCGCTGCGTCGGACGATGACCGGGCGGAGGCCTGATGGACCTCACCACCGGACAGATCGTCGTCATCGCCCTGCGGGTGTTCGTGCCGCTGGCGATCCTGCGCTGGCCGCTGGCGGGCACGGTCGCGGCCCTGCTGCTGGACGCAGGGGACGTCATCATCGTGGAGTGGTTCGGTCCGGGAGGGATGGGCGCCCACTATCACGCGATCGACAAGGTGCTGGACCTCTGGTATCTCGGGCTGGCCGCCTGGACCGCAACCCGATGGGACCTGCGGGTCCCGCGACTGCTCGCGCTTGGCCTCTTCGGCTGGCGGGTGCTGGGGGTCGCCCTGTTCGAGCTGGTCGGATGGAGGCCGCTGCTCTTCATCTTCCCGAATCTCTTCGAGAACTGGTTCCTCTTCTGCCTCGTGGTCTGGAAGTGGTTCCCCCGCGTCGATCTCTCGCGCTGGAAGCCGGCGCTCCGCTGGCTTGTCGTGCTCTACATCCCGAAGCTGGCGCAGGAGTACCTGCTCCACGTCGCGCAGGCCCAGCCGTGGGACTGGATCAAGCGCACCGTCGGCGTGGGCAAGCCGTGATGGCCTCTACCGGGGCAGGGCGATTGCCGCGGGGACGCCGACCGTCGCCGGCTTCGTCCAGAGTCTTCAGCGCACACCCGTCGATGCGGCCCTCGTTGTGGTTGTGGTTGTGGTGGCTGCGGGCGGTGGCCGCCTTGGTCTGCATCCTGGGTGTCATGCCAGCCTGACGCATTGCACGGAATGTCCAGCGACCACACGGGCCGCGTCTCCGAGAACGCGACCCCTGGTTCGCACATGGCCATCAACCCACAGCGCATGGTGGTGGTCGCCATGAACGAGCGGTCGTGTCCTGCAGGGGCGATCATCACGCCTTCGGGACTTTCGTTTCGGATGCGGCCGTAGCCTTCGCAGCGACCCGTCCACAGTGCCTATCCCTGACCGAGCGCGTTCCCTACATCCGGCACCTCGCCGCCCAGCGCCAGGATCGACGCGTCGGACGCCCCGGACGCCCGGGCGACCTCCACGATGTCCCCGCGCAGGTCCGGCACCCAGGCGCGCAGGAGCGAGGTCGCGGTCGCCGCGTCCACCGCAAGCGCGTCGTCCGCCGCAGCGGGCCAAAGGACCGCCGAATGCCCCGCCAGCAGCTCGACCGTCGACCCATCGCCCTGCCCGAACGCGAGCCCGCCCTGCAGCACGGTCAGCACCTGCGGAGAGGCGTTCCCGGCCAGGTCGAGCGACGAGCCCGGTTCGAGATCGATCCGCTCCAGGGCGAAGTAGCGCGTCGCCACCAGCAGCGCCCGCCGGACGACAGCGCCCTCGCCTTCCACCGGGACCGGCGCGATGAACGCCGGACGCACATCGGCGCGGGTGACAGCGAACCCGTCATCGAAGTGCATCGGGCGCGGATTGCCCTCGGCATCGACCCGTCCCCAGTCGTCGATCCGGAAGGTCACGTCGGACGGCTGCTGGATCTCGTAGACCATCACCCCGGCCCCGAGCGCGTGGATCGTGCCCGCCGGGATCAGGATCGTGGTGCCCGGCTGCGGCTCCAGCGCCCGCATCAGCGCCGCCGACGATCCGTCCATGGCCCGCGCGGACGCCGCGAACTCCTCCTGGGAGACCCCTGGCAGCAGGCCGACGTACAGCACCGCACCCGGCTCCGCATGCAGGATGTGCCACGCCTCCGTCTTGCCCAGCCGGTCGAGCGGGGCCGCCTGCGCATCGTCGGGGTGGACCTGGATGGAGAGGTTCTCCGCCGCGTCGATCAGCTTCACCAGCAGCGGAAAGATCGCCCGCCCGCTCACTGCCTCCCCCGCCCGGGCGCCGAGAAGCCGCTCCGGGTCCTTCGCCACCAGCTCGCCCAGCGTGAAGCCAGCCCCGAACCCCGCCGTCACTCGCGCATCGTTCGCGGTCACCAGCGCCTCGCCGATGGGGACGCCGGCCGGGAGATCGAAGCCGAACCGTTCCAGGGACCGGCCTCCCCACGGTTTCTCGTCAAGGCGGGGCACCACAATCGAGACGTGCATCATCTGGTTCGCTTTCCCGGACGCTGGGCCGAATGGACAACCATGAGCCGAACGGCGGGGAGATGCCCCCAACCCGGCCTACTCGTGCGCATGCAAGAATAGGCGACACACCGCGTACCATGCAGACAGCGCCCGGGCCGGCGCATCCCGCCCGGCCGGGGAACGAGAGGCGCCAGATGGACCACACCGAGGGAGAGGAAATCGTGTCGTCGCCACGCTACCGGGCAGCCGCCCGTCCCGAGCCACATGCCGTCCACTCCTCGCCCCGGCGCAAGGGGGGCAATTTCTGGGCGGTCATCCCGGCTGGCGGCGCTGGCACCCGGCTCTGGCCGCTGAGCCGGGCCGCGCGGCCGAAGTTCCTTCTCCCCCTGCTGGGAGAGCGATCGCTGCTCCAGCAGACGGTCGACCGCCTCTCCTCGCTGACGGAGCTGGACCGGATCATGATCATCTGTGGCCCCACCCATGCCGCCGAGATCACCCGCCAGCTGCCCGAACTGCCGACGGCCAACCTCATCATGGAGCCCTTCCCCAGCGGCACCCTGCCCGCGCTGGCCCTCGCCGCCGCCCTGATCGCCCGCCAGGACCCGGATGCGATCATGGGCAGCTTTGCCGCCGACCACGACGTTGCCGATGTCGACTCCTTCACCCGCGCCGTCCGCACCGCGATCGCGACCGCACGACTAGGCAACATGGTGACCGTGGGGATCGAGCCGACACGTCCGGAAACCGGCTATGGCTACATCGAGCGCACCGATGAGGTCCTGCTCGACACCGACGAGGCGATCGCCTACCGCGCCGCCCGCTTCGTCGAGAAGCCGAATGCGGAGACCGCCGCCGAGTACGTCGAGAGCGGCAAGTTCCTGTGGAATGCGGCGATGTTCGTGTGGAGCATCCGCTCGTTCCAGGCCGAACTCGACCGGCTCACGCCGGAGATCGGCAAGCGTATCCGCACGATCGTCGCGGCCTGGGACTCCGGCAACCGGGAACGGGTGATCGCGGGTGAATGGGCGAGCATGCCGGACGAGACGATCGACAACGGCATCATGGAGCACACGCCCAAGGTGGCGGTGGTGCCCGCGGACAGGGGGTGGTCCGATGTCGGGGACTGGACTGGACTCGGGGAACTGATCGAGCGCGACGCGCTCGGCAATTCCGTGCGCGGCGATTTCCTGCAGATCGACACGACGAACAGCATCGTCTGGTCGGAGACGGGACGCATGCTCGCGCTGGTCGGCCTGGACAGCGTGATCGTGGTCGATACCGACGACGCGCTGCTGGTCGTCGATCGCTCGCGCTCGCAGGAGGTGCGGCATGTCGTGAGCGAGCTGAAGAAGAACCGGCGCAGCCACCTCAGCTAACGAGGAGTGAGGACCGAGACGTGAGGGGTGAGGGATGGCCCGCCATCCGGACACCTAGCCCGACCCATGACGGCCCTTGCCCGGGTGTGGCCCGTGTGGTGGTCGCCCTTGGTTGCATGAAGGATCTCGGGCCAGCGCGACGCGTCGCACGAGATGTCCAGCGGCCACCGGCAACGGCTGCGAGGACATGACGCCATTTCAGCCCAAGCCCCAGCGCCGCATCTCGCTCCTCACGCCCCGGTTCCCACTCCTACTACTGGACGAGTGACGCCACCGAGAGCAACACCACCGCCGTCGTCTTCGTCACCTGATCGATGGAGACGTGGTCGATCACGTCGTTGGCGGTGTGATGGTACGGACTCTGGCCGAACAGTTCGCGGGCGATCATGATCGACTCGATGCCCTGCGCCCGCACGTAGTTGTCGTCCG
>JBQCJS010000140.1:0-4319 GCA_051952485.1 Thermomicrobiales bacterium
ACCCCTCTCGGGTTGGGGCCCCCGGTTTTCTCCGGGCCCCCCTCTCCTCTTCTCCTGCCGGCGTCCCGGACCCGGGATCTCGGTCCAGCCTGCACGGCCCTACCTGCCGGGTCCGCGGAGCATCGGGCGTCCCCGTGGCGGCTCACGCCAACGCGTCGTCAACCCCTTTGGTTGATGCCTACTATTGGTCGCATCCTGCCGGTGCGAGGCGACCGGCCCCACACACGGCGTCGGTTCAGCCCTCGACCACGAACAGCAGCGCCAGCATCAGCACCAGGACCGTCCCGGCGGTGATCAGCAGGCGTCGCAGGTCAGCCCGGATGAACTGGTACTCCTGCTCCCGCGTGATCGCCGGGGCGGCGACGGCGGCCGCCGGTCGCCGGGTTGCCCGGCTTCGGGCATCGCGCCGTTTGGAGGCAGTCTGCGCCGCCGGAACCGGCTCCATTGCCGTCGCCGTGGGGAGGACGGGCGCCGGCTCCTGGCCGGTGACGAGGTCGCCCTCCGGCAACACGTCGTCGGTTGCGAGCACCTCCGGCGACGGCTCGGCCGCCATCTGCTCGGCGCGAACCTGCGCCTCGCGCTGCTGGGCCTTGTTCGGCCGCGACGATCGTTGGTTCTGGGGCCGGCGCTTCTGGTGCGGTTGTGGCATTCGTGCTCTCTCGGTCAGGCGGATGTCCGCGCCCAGCGGCGCACCACGATCATATGCAAGGCAGGACCCGGAACACGGATTCCGGGCGAGACACTACAAGATACCGCAGCGAGGGGAGCCGTGCACCCTTTCAGCGGGCCCCGCGCCCGACCTCCGGGATGGCCCGAACGGGCTTCACAGATCGATAGCAATTGACGGATGCCATTGCTATACTGCGCTGCAAGACGATCCGGAACGCATCGGAGGCAAGCGCCCCGATGCTCGTGCAGGAGCAGACTGCGATGGATCTCACGCGATCAATGCGACGAGGAGCTTCCTGAAGCGCCGCCAGGCCCAGCCTGCCGGTGCTTTTTTGTATCTCCTCGCCCCCGGTCCATCGTTCGCCCCTCTCCTGCCCCGCCCGGTTCGCTCGTAACCCATGCGGCTGTGTCCGCAGAATGGAGTGCAGGACCGATGAATTCCAGCATGATCAGCAAGATCGAGAAGGCGCACCGGTACGCACAAGAGCCCGAACGCGTGTCGATTGCCACGATGACGGCCCACTTCCATGGTGGTCACGACGACTACGAGGTTGCGCTGGAGGGTGAGGACTGGACGTGCTCCTGCCACACCTTCGAGAGCCTCGGCACATGCAGCCACATCATGGCGTTGCAGGAGATGCTGAGCACGATGCTGCCGGCCGACAGCCGCTACGGGCACCTGGAGCTGACGCCGGCCGACTGACCGGGATGCGCCCGGCGACGCGCCGGCTCAGTTCGGGGCGTCGCCGGGCAGTCCAGCTCGCGGCATGGCATCGTTCGCGGGGTCGAGCGGCGCTGTCAGGATGAGCCGGTCCATGCGCTCGCGGGGATCGAACCCGTCGAGCGTCCGTTCTGCCACACGCACGATCGGGTATGGCTCCCGCAGGCTGCGCCCGCCTTCGTCCGCTGCGGTGACCTGACCGATGGCGATCGCCGCGCCGACCTGGAGCGCACGCCACGACTCGCGGCCGCGATGGAGCCCCCGCTCTGCCAGTGCCGCGAGCCGGGCCGATGGACCCGCCAGCCCGCTCATTGCGGTTCCGCCAGGATCCGCTCGAACCGCCGGACCGACGTGATGAAGACCACGGCCCCCCCGACCGTCACCTCATGCACCCCGGCGGCGAACCAGTCCGCCAGGTCCGGCGACTCGGGGTCGATCTTCACCTCGACCCGGCTGCGGCAGGCCTGCTGGATGAGTTGCAGGCATTCGCCGACACGGTGATTGTCGACCCCCATCAGCACGGTCGTATTGCCAGCCCGCAGGAATCCCCCCGTACTGGCAATGCGTGTCGCTCGTAAACCGACCTCTGTCACGGCCCGCAGCAACTTGTCGCAGTCATAATCCTGAACGATCGCGATGATGAACTTCATACTGTCGATGATCCATTGCGTACGACGCGAACGACTGCCCCGCTTATAGCATAGGCGATCCGATCGGGGGAGTCCGCATCCTCCCCCGCCCATCGCAATCTCCCCTGCACCCGATGCTCCCCGGCCGTTGAGGCGTCCTGTCGCGTCCGCGTCGGGGAGTGGAGTCCGCCGCTGGTTCCGGTCGCGTGCTCCGGTCGCCGTCCCTGACCTGGATGGTTGTTCGATCGACCGCCGAACCGGATTGGGGATCGCTTGCCTTGCGGGGTACTCCTTATGTCGATCTTTCCGCGCCCCCAATGCCTAACGCCCGGTCCGAACAGCCCCGGCCCCCTGCACCACCAACCACCAACCACCAACGGAAGGTCCACTCGATGCCGGAGGTCACCACGTCCGCCGGGCACGATCCCCCGATCCGTCCGAATCCGGCATGGGACGCATCGCCGGTCAATCGGGACGAACGAAACGGTGCCATTCCGTATGTGCGTACTTCCGGATAAACAAAACGAGACCCGGCAGATTGCCGGGGCTCGTTCTGTTTATCCGTACTCGGGGAACCGGCCGGTCAGTCGGCCGGCGCTGCGGCCGTGAGGCCGGCGGCCTCGGCCAGCTCGGCGGCCTTGTCGGTCCGCTCCCAGGGCAGGTCGAGGTCGTTGCGGCCGAAGTGGCCGTAGGCGGCCGTCTGACGGTAGATCGGGCGGCGCAGGTCCAGGTGCTCGATCACCGCCGCCGGGCGAAGGTCGAAGTGCTCGCTCACCAGCTTCGCGATCTCGTCATCCGGGATGCGCCCCGTGCCGAACGTCTCGCACATGATCGAGACGGGATGCGACTTGCCGATCGCGTAGGAGATCTGGATCTCGAAGCGATCCGCCAGCCCCGCCGCGACGACGTTCTTCGCTACGTAGCGAGCGGCGTAGGCGCCGGAGCGGTCCACCTTGGTCGCATCCTTGCCCGAGAACGCGCCGCCACCGTGGCGGGCCATGCCGCCGTAGGTGTCGACGATGATCTTGCGCCCGGTCAGGCCGGCGTCCGCAGCCGGGCCACCCAGCACGAAGCGTCCGCTCGGGTTGATCCAGAACTTCGTGTCCTCGTCGATCAGCTCGGCCGGCACGACCTGGCGCACGACCTTCTCCTCGACATCCTTCTGGATCTGGGCGTTCGTCGCCACATCCTTGTGCTGGGTGGAGACCACGATGGTGTCCACCCGCACCGGCTTGCCGTTCGAGTACTCGACCGTCACCTGGCTCTTGCCGTCCGGCAGCAGGTAGTCGATCTCGCCCGACTTGCGGACCTCGGACAGCTTGCGGGCGATCTTGTGGGCGAGGGAGATCGGCAGCGGCAGCAGTTCCTCGGTCTCGTTCGCCGCGTACCCGATCACCATGCCCTGGTCGCCCGCGCCGGTGAGGTCGTACTTGTCGGCGGAATCGGCCGAGTCCCGGACCTCCAGCGCCGTCGTGACGCCGTCGGAGATCTCCTTGCTCTGCTCCTTGATCGCGACGATCACGCCGGTGGTGTTCGCATCGAAGCCGTGCTCGGTGTGCGTGTACCCGATCTCCTTCACCACATCCCGCACGAGCGACTGGATGTCCACGTAGGCGTCGGTGGTGATCTCGCCGAAGACGAGCACGAGTCCGGTCGTGGCGCTCGTCTCGCAGGCGACACGGCCCATCGGGTCAGCGGCGAGCACAGCATCGAGCACGGCATCGGAGATCTGGTCGCAGATCTTGTCCGGATGCCCTTCCGTCACCGATTCGGAGGTGAAGAGCAGTTTCTTGGCGGTACTGAAGGTGGTAGCCATGCGATGGGTCCTTTGCACCAGGGGAATGTCAGCCAGAACGATCGGCCCCGGCGCATCGCGTTCATCGCGCCGCCGGGGCCGGGAGAACCTAGGTGCCCGCCTCCCAGGAGGTGAGGTAGTGCTGCTGCTCGGGGGTCAGCTCATCGATGGAGATCCCCATCGCCTTCAGCTTCAGCGCGGCGATCTCGCGGTCGATCTCTTCCGGCACCTTGTAGACACGCGGCTCCAGGCTCTTGCCTTCCTTCGCGATGTACTCGGCGGAAAGCGCCTGGTTCGCGAAGCTCATGTCCATCACGCTCGCCGGATGCCCCTCCGCCGCCGCCAGGTTCACCAGCCGTCCCTCCGCCAGCAGGTACACATGCCGCCCGTCGGCATAGGTATACTCCTCGATGAAGTCGCGCGCCGGCTTGTGCCCGCCGGTGGCCAGCTCTTCCAACGCCGGGATGTTGATCTCGTCGTTGAAGTGACCGGAGTTGGCGATCAC
>JBQCJS010000141.1:0-5329 GCA_051952485.1 Thermomicrobiales bacterium
ATCGCGGACTGGACGTGGAGCAGGCCGGAGTCGCAGGCCTGATCCTGGTCCGGCAGGCGATAGACGACACGGAGGGAGCGCCAATCATGGCGCTCCCTCCGGGTCGTTGGCGTGAGGCGCTGGTTTACCCCGCAATCCGGTTAGGTAGCGGTGGTAGTGGCCACGGTCGAATGATCATGCCCCTCCACGCGAGCATCGTGCATTCGGGGCCATCGTTTCGAAAACGGCTGGAAGCGTGACCTGTGCACGCTTGGTCGGCCCGTCCGACCTTGCACATCCCAGGCAGGACGGGACAGTTCACTCAGTCCGCGGCGGTCACGGATGTGCCGTCGATGTGCGCATCGCCCTTGCCGTGCAGGTAGCAGCGCACCCAGTGGCGCGGCCCGATGTGCGTGATGCCCGGCATCGCTTCCCGGCATTCCGGCATCACATGCGGGCAGCGAGGCGCGAACGGGCACCCGGTTGGCGGGTTCACCAGCGAGGGAATCTCGCCGCGGCTGACGTGCTCGTCCGTGCGCAGGCCGGCGTGCGGGTTCGGCACCGCCGACAGCAGCAGCTTCGTGTAGGGGTGGGCCGGGGCGTCGATCAGCTCCCGGCTCTCCGCGCTCTCCACCATCCGCCCGGCGTACATCACGTTCGTCTGGTCGCCGATGTAGCGGGCACTGGCGATGTCGTGGGTGATATAGAGGAACGAGATGCCGTTGTCCTCCTTCAGCCGTTCCATCAGGTTCAGGACCCCGATCCGGATCGAGACATCCAGCATCGAGACGGGTTCGTCGGCCAGCAGGACCTTCGGCTCGACGGCGAGCGCCCGGGCGAAGGCGACGCGCTGGCGCTGGCCGCCAGAGAGCTCGTAGGGGAACTTCTCCTTGACCTCGGACCCTGGTCGCAGGCCGACCGTGTCCAGGAGTTCTTCCACCCGCTGCTGGATGGCATCGTTGCCGCGTACCGTCTTGTGGATCTTGAGCGGGCGTTCCAGCAGGTACTTCACCGGATGCGCGGGATTCAGCGATCCGAACGGGTCCTGGAAGACCATCTGCACCTCGTTGCGGTATTGCAGCGAGGCTCGCCGTGGCTCTTCCTTCAGGATGTCCCGCCCCTGATAGAGGATCTGCCCCGACGTGGGTTGGATCAGCCGCGCCAGCACCCGCGCCGTGGTCGACTTGCCGGAACCGGATTCTCCCACCAGCGCGACGACCTGCCCGCGCGGGATGGTGAACGAGACGTCTTCCAGAGCGTGCACCTCGCGCTTGTCGAAGAGGCCGCCGACCGGGAAGCGTTTGGTCAGGTTGCGGATCTCCATGACATTGGGCGTAGCGGTCGCATTCGGGTTCGTGGATGCGGCGGTTGACGTCGACGGGGTTTCGATCGTGGACGAGCTCATCGGAGGGCCCCCTCGGCGGCGCGGCGCGCAGTGGCCAGCGTCGGCGTCGATTCCGGGAAGAGATGACAGGCTACCCAGTGCTCCGGCTGCACCTCGGCCAGCTGGGGCACGACCTGCGGGCAGATGTCCATGCGCTTGCTGCAGCGGGGATGGAAACGGCAGCCCGATGGTGGGGTGCGCAGGTCCGGGGGTGATCCGGTGATGCCCGTCAGCTTCACGCGGGGACCGGTGAGCGCCGGGAAGGAACTCATCAGGCCCTGGGTGTAGGGATGGAGCGGATTGGTGAAGAGTTCCCGCGCCGGGGCAAGCTCCACGATCTGCCCGGCGTACATGATGGCGATGCGGTCCGCGATCTCCACCAGCAGCGAGAGGTCGTGGGTGATGAAGATGATCGAGAAGCCCAGTTGCTCCCGCAGTTCCGTGATCTGGGCCAGGATCTCCTTCTGCACCACCACATCGAGCGCGGTCGTCGGCTCGTCCATGATCATCAGGGGCGGCTTGAGGGCGAGGGCGATCGCGATCACCGCGCGCTGGCGCATGCCGCCGGAGAGCTGGTGCGGATAGCTGTCGATCCGGTTCGCCTCGATGCCGACGATCTCCAGGAGTTCCCGCGCACGGGCCAGCGCCTGCGATTTCGAGACGTTCTCGTGCGCCATGATGACGTCCGCGATCTGCATTCCGATGGTCATCACCGGGTTCAGCGCGTTCATCGCACTCTGGAAGACCATCGAGACATCGCGCCAGCGGAAGGCGAGCAGTTCGTCATCGCTCATGGAGAGGACGTCCTGGTCGCCGAAGAGGACGTTGCCGCCGGTGATGACGGCAGGGGGTTGCAGGATGCGCAGGATCGCCTGGGCGATGGTGGACTTCCCGGAGCCGGATTCGCCGGCCAACCCCAGCACTTCGCCGGGTTTCAACTGGAAGGAGACTCCATCCACCGCGCGTACGGGGCCGCGGCTGGAGAGGTATTCGACCTTCAGGTCCTGGATGCGGATGAGCGGGGCCGCATGATCGCTGCGGCGGGGCGAAGTCGCCGCTCCCTCGACCGGGCGTGCCTGGGCAGCGGTTGGGGTCGTGGTGGTGGTCGTGGTCGATGCCATGAATCTAGTCTCCCGTCGCCTGGCTTGGCTGCGTCACACCGGCGACGACCGGCGTGGCCGCGCTGCGTTCGCGGAGCACCGGCGTCGCGCGCGAGGCTCCGAGCTTCTTGTGCGACTTCTTCAGCGCGTTGGCGGTTTCGCGCTGCGAGCGCAGGCGCGGGTTCGTCACTTCGTCGATCGCGTAGTTGACGAGGGTGAAGGCGAAGGCCACGAGGGCGATGCACGTTCCGGCGGGCACGAAGGTCCACCATGCGCCCTGGAGCAGGCCGGAATTGTTCTGCGCCCAGTAGAGGTTGGTGCCCCAGCTGATGGCGCTCGGGTTGCCGAGGCCGAGGAATTCGAGGCCGGCCTGGGCGCCGATCGCGTAGGTGACGGCGCCGAACATGCCGGCGACCACGATCGACATCATGTTGGGCAGGATCTCCCGGAAGATGATGCGGACGCTGTTCTCCCCGCTGACGATGGCGGAGGAGACGAAATCCTTCTCCCGGAGGCTGAGGGTCTGGGCGCGCAGCACGCGGGCGCCCCATGCCCAGCCGGTGACCGTGAGCACGGTGACGATGGTGCCGAACCCGGCCGGGAGGAAGCCGGCCAGCACCACCAGCAGCGGCAGGGTCGGGATGATGAGGAAGACGTTCATCACCAGCGAGAGGATGTCATCCACCCGCTTGCCGAAATACCCGGCGGTCATGCCCACCACCGCCCCGATGATGGTGACGGCGATCCCGACGACCACGCCGGTGCCGAGCGAGATGCGCGTGCCGTAGATCGTCTGGGAGAGCACGTCCTCACCCGAGCCGGTGGTGCCGAACCAGAACTCGCGGGAGGGTGGCTGGTGCGGGCGGGAGACGAAGTCGTCCGGATTGTAGGGGGCGATCTGGGGGGCGAAGATGGCGATGATCGCGAAGAAGATCAGGATCGCCGCGCCGACCGCGGCCTTCCGGTTCCTGAGGATCATCAGCAGCAGGACGGTGCCGCCCCGGGGACCGCGGCGGGGCGCCTGCGGTGCGGGCTGGTGCGCGGCGTCGGCGAGCGTTTCCTCCGCGGTCACGGTCTCCTGGACGGCGAGTGGTGGCGTCGAACTCATGGCTGTGGCTCCAACCTCGAAGGTGCCGCGCATCCGGGCGCGGCCTGCGGAACGACCAACGAACGATCCCGGTCAGGAGCCGCGCACACGCGGGTCGAGCCGGACGTAGAGGAGATCGACGAGGAGGTTCGCGATCAGCACGCCGAAGGTGATGCCGAGGAAGAGCCCCTGCATGAGCGGGTAATCGAGATTGCGGACGGCCGTGATGAGCTGGAAGCCGAGACCGGGATAGGAGAAGACGATCTCGGTCAGCAGGGAGCCGCTGAGCACGAACCCGAGCTGCATCCCGAAGGCGGTGATGCTGGGGAGCATGGCGTTGCGGGCGGCGTAGTTGAACATCACGCGGCGCTGGGGCAGGCCCTTCGCCTCCGCCATCGTCACGTAGTCCTCGGAGAGCGTCGCCACCATTGCGTTGCGCATCCCCAGCACCCAGCCGCCGACGGAGACGACGATCAGCGTGGCGGCGGGCAGGATCAGGTGATAGACCACGCTGCCGAGGAACTGGAGCGAGAAGGCGGGGGAGAGATCGTCGCTGTAGGCGTGGCGCAGCGGGAACATGCCCCACTGGAAGCTGAGGAAGAAGAGCGCCACGATCGCCAGCCAGAAATAGGGAAGCGAGCCGACGAACATCAGCAGGGGCGGCATCACGGAGTCCACGAGACCGCCGCGCCGCCAGGCCCCGAAGATACCGAGGGTGTTGCCGATAATGAAGCTCAGGATCGTTGCCGTCAGGCCGAGCAGGATGGTCCAGATAAAGCTTTGCCCAATGATCTGCGTCACCGGCGTCGGGAACTGGGAGAGCGAGACGCCCAGTTGCCCGCGGAAGATGTTTCCGAGATAGTCGAAATACTGCTGCCAGAGCGGGGCATCGGAGAGGCCGTAGGCCTTGCGCATGGCATCGATGGTCTCCGGGCGCACCTGGCCCTGGAGCTTGCCGAGCACGGCATCGGCCGGATCGCCCGGCATGAACCGCGGCAGGAAGAAATTCAGGGTGATCGACGCCCAGGCCGCCAGGGCATAGAAGCCCAACCGTCGCAATACATAACTCATGGTGATCGTCTCACTTGGCGGAATGTCGCCAGCCCTGGATAACGCATTCGCGAGTTCCGGCGCCATCGCCGGCGATCGGCGGGACCCCGCTGGAGCGGCTTCCGGCACGGACGAGATCGGCGTCGCCAGCGACTATGAACCTGATGTCGATACCCGAAGGATATACCCGGTTGCCACGGCTTCCCACCCGTCGCCGGGAACGTGAGGACCACGCTCCCGGTGACGGTTCCGCTGGCAGGGAAGGCCGCCCAGCCGCGGCCTTCCCTTCAGGGTCTGTGGAACGCCTAGACGGGCTTGATCGTCGTCAGGAGGATCAGGCGCTCGCCCGCATAGGTGGACAGGATGGTGTAGGGATCCTTCTCGTTCGGGAAGCCCGTGAAGCGGGTGGTGTTGTACTCACCCCATTGCGGGCCGGGGAAGAGCGGGATCGCCGGCGCGTTGTCGGAGTATATCTGCTGGAGCTTGACGGCCTGCTCCTTCTGCACCGCGGGATCGGACGATTCGCCGAAGGCGTTCAGGGCCGCGTCCGCCTCTTCCGACTTGAACCGGTGCCAGTTCTCCGGGGAGCTGGTGCCGATCGGGTTCCACGTCACGCTGGACATGATGCCCCGATAGAAGTTGAACGGCGTCGCCCCACCGGCCGACCACCCGATGGACATCGTGAAGTCGCCGTTCTGGACGTTGGTCTGCCAGGTGGACTGCTCGTAT
>JBQCJS010000142.1:0-12513 GCA_051952485.1 Thermomicrobiales bacterium
TTCCCGGACGAGGCCCTTGCATGCAGGGCCGAGCGATCTCGCCCCCGGGTTAGCCCCGGTTCCGGCTTCCCGCTAGCCTGAAAACCAGGCCGTGAACCCCTGCCCGACCTTGACACGCGGCGCTCAACCCTGCTATGCTCATCGTGTTAGCACTCGATACGAGAGAGTGCTAACCACCCAGGAGCGAAGCCCGTGGAGCGAGCGTCCGAACCGGCAGCACAACCACACCCCACCCCCAGGAGCTTCACCCCGAAGCTCACCGAGCGGCAACAGGCGATCCTGAAGCTGATCGTGCAGGAATACGTCGCGTCCGGGCGTCCGGTCGGGTCCAAGACCCTCACCGAGCGCTACCCGGTGGGCGTCTCCTCCGCCACGATCCGCAACGAGATGGCCGCGCTCGACGAGGCCGGGATGGTCGTGCAGCCGCACACCTCCGGTGGCCGCGTGCCGACCGATCAGGGCTATCGCTATTACGTGCATCACCTGATGGGCGCGCCGGAACTTTCCTCCGGCGACCAGATCATGATCCGGCACCAGTTCCGGCAGGTGGAGTTCCAGCTGGACCAGTGGGTCGATTTCGCGGCGGCGGTGCTCGCCGAGACGGCGGGCAATGTCTCCATCGTCTCCGCACCGCGCACGATCACGGCCCGGTTGCGCCACTTCGAACTCATCTCCCTGCAACCCCGGCTGGCGATGCTCATCCTCGTGACACAGGAGAGCGCCGTCCGCCAGATGATGCTGCATCTGCCGGAGGACACGGAACAGCCGATCCTGCGCAAGCTCTCGGACGAACTGGTCCCCGATTTGCGTGGCAAGAGCGCCCGGGAGATCGGTGATCTTGCCGAGATCGTCGGTACCTCGCCGCTGGCGAGGCTGGTGCTCGACCAGAACGCGACCGGCCTGGAGGGACTCGACTCGGTTGAGCGGACGCAGATCCGCCATTCCGGGATCGAGAACATCCTTGGCCAGCCGGAGTTCGCGGGCAGCGCGGTCCACAACGTGCTCGACCTCCTGCGAGGCGGGACGCTGCTGGGCGCGGTGCTACCGCAGCTTTCGGCCGGTGGGGACGTGCAGGTCTTCATCGGGGACGAGAATCCCCACGGAGCCCTGCAGCAGTTCGGCATCGTCGTCGCCACCTACGGGATCGACGGCGAGGCGACCGGCATCCTTGGGGTGCTGGGACCAACGCGCATGTCCTATTCCCGCTCCATCTCGTCGGTCCGCTACATGGCCCGCCTGATGAGCGACCTGATGGAAGATCTCTACTCGTCGGCCTGAGGCCGGCGTTCTGCACGATCGGGCGGCGTGGGCGCTGATGCGCTCCGGCCGCGAGCAGGAGTGAGCCGTGACCGAACCAGACAACGACACCAGCCAGAACAAGGGTCCCTACACGACCTGGCCGAATCCGCCTGCGGACGGCGAGGCCGGGGAGCTTCCCGCCGACGAGGCCGAGGCGATGGACGACGATCCTGCCTTCGCGCAGCTCGCCGCCGTCTCCGCCGAGCGGGACGAGTATCTCGACCAGTTGCAGCGTAGTCGCGCGGAATTCGCCAACTACCGGCGCCGCGTCGAGCAGGAACGCCAGATCATCGGCGACCTGGCCAAGCGCGATGCGCTGATCCAGTTCCTGCCGGTGGTGGACGATTTCGAACGCGCGCTCGCGGCGGTCCCGGAGGCGGAGCGCAGCAACAGCTGGCTCTCCGGCATCACGCTGATCCAGCAGAAGCTGGCCGGCATCCTTGAGCGGGCGGGAGTCTCCCCGATCGACGCGCTGGGCCAGCCCTTCGATCCCAGCCTGCACGAGGCGGTGGCCAGCGAGCCGGGCACGGCTGGCAGCCACGTCGTCGAGGTCTACCAGAAGGGATACCGCGTGGGCGACCAGCTCGCCCGCCCGGCGATGGTGAAGACGGGCAATCCGCCCGCCGGCGCCGCTGCCGACGCGACCAATGCAGACGATTCCCCGAAGGACGCGCCAGCCTTCGACGCATGACCGCCCGGGGCCGGGACGATCGATACACCCGCCCCTTTCGACACGACACGGCGATCGCTGGCGCGGTTGCCGGATGACAGAGGAGACCAGAGCACATGGGACGAACCATTGGCATTGACCTGGGGACCACGAACTCCGTCGTCGCCACCATCGAGGGTGGCGAGCCGGTCGTGATCCCGAACGCGGAGGGTGAGCGCATCACCCCGTCCGTCGTCGCCGTGACCTCCAGCGGCGAGCGCCTTGTCGGCCGCTTCGCGCGCCGCCAGGCCGTGACGAACCCGGAGAACACCATCTTCTCGATCAAGCGCTTCGTGGGCCGCAAGTTCAACGATCCCGCCGTGGCGCGCGACCTGAAGCTGGTGCCCTACAAGCTGCAGGCCGCCCCGAACGGCGATGTGCAGGTGAAGCTGGGTGACCGCTGGTACTCGCCGGAAGAGGTTTCGGCGATGATCCTGCAGAAGCTGAAGACCGACGCCGAGGCCTATCTCGGCGAGAAGGTCGACAAGGCCGTGATCACCGTCCCGGCCTACTTCGACAACGCCCAGCGCGATGCGACCAAGGTCGCCGGGCAGATCGCCGGCCTCGAGGTGCTCCGCATCATCAACGAGCCGACCGCCTCCGCCCTCGCCTACGGTCTCGACAAGAAGGGCGACGAGAAGCTCGCCGTCTACGACCTCGGTGGCGGCACCTACGACATCTCCGTCCTGGATCTCTCCGATGGCGTCTTCCAGGTGATGGCGACCAACGGCGATACCCACCTCGGTGGTGACGACTTCGACCAGGTCCTGATTGACTGGCTGGCCGATGAGTTCAAGAAGCAGGAAGGGATCGACCTCCGGCAGGACCGGATGGCCCTCCAGCGCCTGAAGGAAGCGGCCGAGAAGGCCAAGATCGAGCTGTCCAGCACGCAGCAGACCGACATCAACCTGCCGTTCATCACGGCGGATGCGAGCGGCCCGAAGCACCTCAACATCCCCCTCAGCCGCGCCAAGCTGGAGCAGCTGGTGAGCCCGCTCATCAGCCGCACGATCCCGCCGATGGATGCCGCGCTGAAGGACGCCGGCGTCTCCAAGGGCGAGATCGACGAGGCGCTGCTGGTGGGAGGCATGACCCGGATGCCGGCGGTCCAGAAGGAGGTCCAGACCTTCTTCGGCAAGGAGCCGCACAAGGGCATCAACCCGGATGAGGTCGTCGCGATCGGCGCCGCGATCCAGGGCGGTGTGCTCGGTGGCGAGGTGAAGGACATCCTGCTCCTCGACGTGACGCCGCTGACCCTCTCCATTGAGACCCTCGGTGGGGTGGCGACGCCGCTGATCGAGCGCAACACGACGATCCCGGCCCGCAAGAGCCAGATCTTCTCGACCGCGAGCGACAACCAGCCGCAGGTGGAGATCAACGTCCTGCAGGGCGAGCGCCCGATGGCGAGCGACAACAAGAGCCTCGGTCGCTTCATCCTGGACGGGATTCCGCCCGCCCCGCGCGGGGTGCCGAAGGTGGAAGTCACCTTCGACATCGACGCGAACGGCATCCTGAACGTCACCGCGAAGGACCAGGCGACGAACAAGGAGCAGAAGATCACCATCACCGGATCGTCCGGACTCTCGGACGACGAGGTGCAGCGCATGGTGAAGGAGGCGGAGGCGAACGCCGCCGCCGACGAGAAGCGGCGCGAGGCGATCCTGGTCAAGAACGAGGCGGAGAGCCTGGTCTTCCAGTCCGAGAAGACGCTGACCGAGCTGGGCGACAAGGTCCCCTCGGAGCTGAAGGCGGACGTGGAGACGAAGATCCAGGCGCTGCGCGGCATCCTCGACAGCGATCCGGAGAATGTCGAGCGCATCAAGCCGGCGCACGAGGAACTGGTGCAGGCGCTGTCCAAGGTGGGTGAGGCCGTCTACGCGGCGGCCGGCGCCCAGGGTGGCGAAGGCTTCCCGGGTGGAGATTTCGGCGGCGAGCAGCCGGGCTTCGGCGGCACGGCGCCGGAGGACGACTCCACCGTCGAGGGCGAGTTCCGCGAAGTGAACAACGACAAGAACTAGGACATCGGGCGCCGTCTGCGGGGCGGCGAACCGGTCATCAAGGCACGACGGCGGAGGGGAGCCATCCCTTCCGCCGTCGTCGCGTTTCCGGAGGGGTCAGCCGCCGAGTTGGCCGAAGAACGCGCGGATGTCACCGCTCAGCAGGTCCGGGATCTCGATCGCGGGGAAGTGCCCGCCCCGTGGGAATTCGGTCCAGTGGACGACATCGTAGGTGCGTTCCGCGACCGTGCGCGACGGCAGGATGATGTCGTGGGGCGAGACGGCCACGCCCACCGGGACGGGGCACGGTTGCGGCCCTCCCCGGACGCCAGCGGTCGTGAAGTGCAGCCGCGATGACGAGTCCGCCGTGTTCGTGAGCCAGAAGATCGACGCCGTCGTCAGCAAGCGGTCCTGGTCCAGGGCGGAACTCGGGTCCATCCATGCCTGGATGCGATCGGCGATCCAGGCGAGTTGCCCGACCGGTGAGTCCGCGAGGGCGTAGGCGAGCGTGAGCGGGCGGGTGGACTGCATCACCCAGTACCCGGCGGGGGTGGAGACGTAGTCGGCCGTGTGTTCCAGGCGATCCCGGTCGTCCTGGTTCAGCGTGGGGTCGTCGAGTGGCGCGCGGGTGCCCAGGTAACTGAGATGGACACCGATGACGCGATCCGGCGCGAGTTGGCCGGCGGCCAGAGAGACAGGCGTGCCCCAGTCTCCTCCGTGCACCCCGAATCGCTCGTATCCGAGGGCATCCATCACGGCGATCCAGGCGCGGGCGACGCGAGCGGCGTCCCAGCCATACCCCTCCAGGGGGCCGGAGAAGCCGAAGCCGGGGATGGTGGGAATGACGAGATGGAAGGCCGGGGCCGGATCGAGTCCATGAGCGCGAGGATCGGAGAGGAGACCGATGACGCTCGTGAAGTCGAATCCGGTGCCAGGCCAGCCGTGCGTCAGGATGAGGGGAATGGCATCCGGTTCAGGCGAGCGGACATGGATGACGTGAACCGGGGTGTTATCGACGGTGACGATCACCTGAGGCCATGCATTCAGCGCTGCCTCCTCGGCACGCCAGTCCCAGCGATCGAGCCAGTGGCCGGCCAGGCGCTGCAGGAAATCGGGCGCGATGCCGGACTCGCGGTCAGCGGGCGCACGCACGGCGCGGGGCCAACGTGTGGACGCGACGCGGCGGAGAAGATCGTCGATCGCTTCCTGGGGGACGGCAACGCGAAACGGGGCGAGTGTGATGGGCGATTGGGTCTGCATGATGGGTCTCACAGGGTGAGGTGATGATTGGCCGATCCAACGTTGGTGTATCCAACAGTATCGCCGATCGTTGGTCTTGTCAACGATCTTTGCTAGACTTCGGTCATGCACGACGATCCTGCCTCCAACCAGCCCACCTGGATACGGGATACGCCCAGTTGGCTGATCTCCCAGACCGCATTGATTGCCCAGCGGATCGTCAACGATGCGTTGGCCGCTGAAGGGGCCCGTCGCTATCACGTCGCGGTGCTCTCGGCGCTGGCGGAATTCGGCCCATCCAGCCAGGCCGAGATCGGTCGCCGCTGCGGCATCGACCGTAGCGATATCGCCGCTGTGATGAACGAACTCGAAGGGCAGGGATTGATCGAGCGCCGTCGTGACCCCAACGAGCGTCGCCGGAACATCGTGAGCCTGACCGAGGCGGGCCAGACCCGGCGCGCCCAGCTTGATCGCATCGTGGATTCTGCCCAGGAGGCATTGCTGGCGCCACTGGCACGCGACGAGCGGAGCGACCTGGCGGAGATGCTGGCCCGGATTGTCGTTCATCACCATCAGCCGGAGTTGGATTCACGTCAGGAGTGAACAGGTGGCCGATGTAGCGATCGTGATCGAGGAGACGCCGAAGAAGACCTTCGCCTCGGCGCTCGACTGGCCGGGCTGGAGCCGGTCCGGCAAGACCGAGGATGTTGCGGTGGAGGCGCTCCTCGCCTACGGGGAGCGATACCGGCCGGTTGCGGAGCGGGCGGGATGTGCGTGGGATGCGCCGGACCGTGTGACGGTGGCCGACCGGCTCCCGGGTGATGCCTCGACCACGTTCGGCGTCCCGGGCAAGGTGCACGCCCTCGACCACGCCCCGATCGAGGGGGACGAGCTGGACCGGCACATCGCGTTGCTGACCGCCAGCTGGGAGGTCTTCTTCGAGGTGGCGGGCCGGGTGACGCCGGAGCTGAGGAAGGGGCCGCGCGGCGGAGGGCGCGACCGCGATGCCATCGTGGCCCATGTGGTGGAAGCGGATCGCAGCTACGCACGCCAGCTCGATGTGCGGACGCCCCCGTATCCGCTCGATCCCCTGGACCGGGATGCGTTCGAGGCGCACCGGCAGTCGGTGCTGGCGGCGATGCCGTCGTTCGCGGATGGCCACACCCGGACGGAGAAGGGGTGGCCGCTGCGCTACACGATCCGGCGGATGGCCTGGCACATCCTCGACCACGCCTGGGAGATGGAGGACAAGACGCTGGCCTGACGGAACGGGTCAGGTCCTGGCGCAACAACACCGCAATCCCCGGCGTCGGCCTCTGCCAGCGTCGGGGATTGCGGTGTTGCCGGGATTACTTCGCGAGTTCGGCGTCGACGGCGGCGACGAGGGCCGGGTCCTCGGGCGTGACGCTGGGGGCGAACCGGCTGGCAACCGTGCCGTCCTTCGCGACGAGGAACTTCTCGAAGTTCCAGAGCACACCCGGCGAAGGAGCGACGCCGCGACCGCGCTCCTGCATCGCGTCGCGCTGGGCCTGGATGCCCATTCCGTCCGGCATCGCCTGGGTCAGCGCGGCATAGAGCGGATGCTGGTCCTCACCGGCGACGCTGATCTTGGAGAGCACCGGAAAGGTCACCCCGTAATTCATCGAGCAGAACTGGGCGATCTCCTCGTCCGTGCCCGGCTCCTGCCCCATGAAGTTGTTGGCCGGAAATCCGAGGATCACGAGGCCGTCGTCTTGCTTCTCCTCGTACAGCTTCTCCAGCCCCTCGTACTGCGGCGTGAAGCCGCACTTCGAGGCCACGTTCACGACCATCACGACCTTGCCCGCGTAGTCGCCGAGCGTGCCGGTGGTGCCGTCCATCTTCTGGAAGGGAATGTCCGCAAGCGTCACAGGGATGATCCTTTCTCAACGCGCCGCCGGGGAGGGGAGCGTCCCTCCGGGTACCGGGCCAGTATCGGCCATGTTCGCACCGCACCGTATCGCCGGAACGGTCAGGTGCGGGCGTCAGCGCCCGATCACGGTCATGGTCTGGCGGGCGATCTCCAGTTCCTCGTTCGTCGGGATGACCAGCACCGTCACCGGCGATTCGGGGATCGAGATGCGACGGATGCCGCGCTCGGTCGCTGCGTTTCGTTCGCGGTCCAGCACGATGCCGAAACGGTCCATCCCGGCCAGTGCCCGCTCGCGGACGATGGCGGAGTTCTCGCCGACCCCGGCGGTGAAGACGATCGCGTGCAGGGGGTCGAGATCGGTCTGGTACGCCCCTACGTAATGGCGGATGCGATGGCAGTAGACATCGAGGGCGAGATCGGCCCGGCGGTCGCCGCGTGCGGCCGCCTCCCACACATCGCGGAGGTCGGCGCTGCCCGTGAGGCCGAGCATCCCTGAGCGCCGGTTCAGGAGGTCGTCCAGCTGGTCGATGGTCATGCCGGCCTGGCGGGCGAGGTGGAAGATGATGCCGGGATCGAGGTCGCCGGAGCGGGTGCCCATCACGAGGCCCTCCAGCGGGGTCATCCCCATCGACGTGTCGATCGACTGGCCGCCCCGGATCGCGCAGGCGGAGACGCCGTTGCCGATGTGGAGGGTGATCGCGTTCAGCCGGTCGGGCGGGATATCCAGGGCCTGCGCGGCCAGTTCGGAGACGTACTTGTGCGAGGTGCCGTGAAATCCGTATTTCCGTATCCGGTACTGGTTCGCCAGTGCCGCGTCGTTGGCGTAGGTGTAAGCGACCGGGGGCATCGTCTGGTGGAAGGCGGTGTCGAAGACGGCGATCTGCGGCAGGTCGGGGAAGGCCGTCCGCGCCGCCCGGATGCCCAGCAGGTTGGGCGGGTTATGCAGCGGCGCGAGGGAACTGATCTCCTCCAGGATGCGGATCGCGGCGTCGTCGATCGGCGTCGGCTGGATGAACCGGGCGCCGCCCTGCACGACCCGATGCCCCACCGCGACGATCGGCTCCTCACCCAGGTGCGGCCCCCACGTGTTGCACGCGTCCATCATGGCGCGGAACCCGGCGACATGGTCGAGGACCGGCCGTTCGGCATGGTGCTCGCCGTCCGGGCCGGTGTGCGTGATCGCGCCGGAGTCGGTCCCGATCCGCTCGATCAGCCCCCTGGCGAGGACCCGCTCGCCGGACATCTCGATCAGCTGGTACTTGATCGAGGAAGACCCCGAGTTGATGACGAGGACGACACTCATGCGCGGGTTCCTTCCGGCTCGGCCTGCGACGGATTGCTGGCGGTGGGAGCGCCGATGCCCTGCGCCTGGATGGCCGTGATCGCGACCGTGTTGACGATATCCTTCACCAGCGCCCCGCGCGAGAGATCGTTGACGGGTTTCCGTAATCCCTGAAGCACCGGGCCGACCGCGACCGCGCCAGCGCTGCGCTGCACGGCCTTGTAGGTGTTGTTGCCGGTGTTCAGGTCCGGGAAGATGAAGACCGTCGCGCGGCCCGCGATCTCCGAGGCGGGCAGCTTCGCCTTGGCGACGGTCGCGTCGGCGGCGGCGTCGTACTGGATCGGCCCCTCGATCGGCAGGTCGGGTCGCCGCTCGCGCACCAGCGCGGTCGCCGTCCGCACCTTCTCGACCTCCTCGCCCGCGCCGGATTCGCCGGTGGAGTAGGAGAGCATGGCGATGCGGGGTTCGATCGAGAACTGGCGCGCCGTCTCGGCTGAGGAGATCGCGATGTCGGCCAGCTGCTCCGCGGTCGGGTTCGGGTTCACCGCGCAATCGCCGTACACCAGCACGCGGTCCTCCAGGCACATGAGGAAGACGCTGGAGACGACGGAGACGCCGGGGACCGTCTTGATGATCTCGAAGGCCGGGCGGATCGTGTGCGCGGTGGTGTGAGCCGCGCCGGAGACCATGCCGTCCGCGAGACCGAGGTGGACCATCATGGTGCCGAAGTAGGAGACATCCGTCACGGTATCGCGCGCCATGTCGATGGTGACGCCCTTGTGGGCGCGCAGGCGGGCGTACTCCTCGGCGAAGCGGGCCCGCAGGTCGGCGTCGGTGGGGCTGAGGATGCTGGCGGCATCGAGATCGAGGCCGAGCTTGTTGCCCCGGTCGCGCACCTCCGCCTCGTCGCCGAGGATGGTCAGGTCCGCCACGCCGCGCTGGAGCAGCGTGCTGGCCGCACGCAGGATGCGGTCGTCGTTGCCCTCGGGCAGGACGATGTGCTTGCGGTCCGCGCGGGCGCGTTCGATCAGGTCGTACTCGAACATCAGCGGGGTGACGACATCGGTCCTGGTGATCTCCAGCCGGTCGAGCAACTGCGGGACGTCGACCGTGCGTTCGAAGAGGGAGATCGCGATGTCCAGCTTGCGCTGGGAATCGGCGGCCAGTCGCCCGCGGGTCTGCATCACGCGGTAGGCGGTTTCCCAGGTGCCGAAGCGGGTCTGGATGATCGGGAGTTCGGTATCGAGCCCGGAGATCAGCTGTTCGATCTGGGGTGGGAGGTCGAACCCGCCATTGAGGATGATGCCGGAGAGGGTTGGGAAGGTCTCCGCGTTCTGTGCCATCAGGAGGGCGATCAGCACCTCCGTGCGGTCGCCGGGGACGATGACGGCGGCGCTCTCCGCGAGCCGGGTGAGCACATTCTCCATCGACATCCCGGCCACCACGACGCCGAGGACCTCGCGGCTCATGAAGGCGGGATCGCCCTTGAAGAGGGTGCCCTCGATCGATTCCATCAGGCGATCGAGGGTCGGCGCGACGAGGATACGATCTTCCGGAATTTCGGAGACGAGCGGCTTCGGGTCCGGCAGGAGGCTCGACACCGCCTCCACGATCGCATCCATCGCATCCGGTTCCGCCCGGTTGACGATCACGCCCAGCAGCGTGGCGTGGGCGTGGTGGAGCTCGTTCAGGGTCAGCTCGGCGAGCTGGCGGATCTCCTCCGGGGTGCGGGCGCCCCAGGAAAGCCCTGCCACCGGGGCGGAGGGACGACGCTCCGGGTTGCGACCATTGAGCACCAGCAGCATCGGCGCGGCGAGGTTGGCGGCGATCCGCGCGTTGTAGCCCAACTCGGTGGGAGAGGAGACATCGGTGTAGTCGGTGCCGACGATCACGACGGTGTCGCAGCGGGTCTCCAGGTCGCGGAAGCGGGCGACGATCGTGTCCAGCGCGGCATCGGGATCGGCGTGGACGTCCTCGTAGGTGACGCCGATGCAGTCGGCCGCATCGAGCTGGAGGGGGATCTGCCGGAGCAGGAGGTCGAGGATATAGTCCGGCTCGGTGCTGGAGCGGGAGATCGGCCGGAAGACGCCGACGCGCCCGGTGGTGCGGCTGAGCGCCGCGATCAGGCCGAGCGCGACCGTGGACTTGCCGGTGTTGCCCTCGACCGAGGTGATGTAGACGCTCCTGGCCATCCCGTCCCTCCTGCGTTGCGTGGTGGTCATGGTAGCGGTACGACCGGTGTCCGGGAACCGCTACGGCGCCGTGCTGCTGGGTTCATTCTAGGCGGGCGGGCATGTCAGGATCGTGTCGAAACCGCATCGCGGCGCGGCAGGGGTGCCGTGATGCCGTGTGCGGGTGCGCGAATGGGAGGGCGTGGGCGTGCGGATGGGCGGCCAGTCGGTACAATCACGCGGACGACGAACGAATGCCACGACTACGACGACGACCACCGACAGGGAAGGCGACTGCGGGTGACTGACGAGACGACGAGGGCACGAGACGGTTCCGGCCATCGTGCGCGACACCTGGCGGAGTTCCGGGCCGAGATCGCGGCGCAGAACGCGGCGGCGGCGGAGAAGCAGGCCGCGAAGGGCAAGCGCGGCGCACTGGAACGTGTGCTGGCGTTGCTCGATCCGGACACCTTCGTGGAGCTGGATTCGCTGGTGCGGCACCGGGCCACGCAGTTCGGGATGGACCGCACGCATCCGTTCGGCGATGGGCTGATTACCGGGTTCGGCGAGATCGACGGCCGGAAGGTGGCCGTCTTCTCGCAGGATTTCACCATCTTCGGCGGGTCGCTGGGCGAGGCCTACGCCGAGAAGATGGTGAAGCTGATGGACCTCGCCGAGCGCTACGGGTGTCCGGTGATCGGCATCAACGATGCCGCCGGCGCCCGCATCCAGGAGGGGGTCGAGGGGCTGGCCGGATACGGGGAGGTCTTCTTCCGGAACGTGCGCGCCTCGGGCGTGATCCCGCAGATCTCCATCATCGCCGGGCCGTGCGCGGGCGGTGCCGTCTACTCGCCGGTGATGACGGACTTCATCTTCATGGTGGACCACATCGGCCAGATGTTCATCACCGGCCCGGATGTGATCAAGACCGTCACCGGGGAGGACGTCACCCGCGAGGAGCTGGGCGGGGCGCAGACGCACATGCGCACGAGCGGCGTGGCCCACTTCGCGGCCACGGACGAGGATGACCTGAACGAGCAGGTGCGGCTCCTGCTGTCGTTCCTGCCGTCGAACAACCTGGACGATCCTCCGTATTTCCCGCCCGACGACGATCCGGGGCGAGACGTGCCGGAACTGGACGCCATCGTGCCGGAGCAGAGCACCAAGCCGTACGACATGCACGCGGTGATCGCCGCGACGCTGGACGAGGGCTCCTTCTTCGAGGTGCAGGTCGAGTATGCCCGGAACCTGATCGGCGGGTTCGGGCGGCTGGATGGGCACTCGGTCGGGATCGTGGCGAACCAGCCCGCCGTGCTGGCGGGGACGCTCGACATCGACGCGAGCACGAAGGGCGCGCGCTTCGTCCGCACCTGCGACGCCTACAACATCCCTCTCGTCACGTTCGTGGATGTCCCCGGCTTCCTCCCCGGGATCGAGCAGGAATATCGCGGCATCATCCGGCACGGCTCGAAACTGCTCTATGCGTTCGCAGAGGCGACGGTCCCGAAGGTGACCGTCATCACGCGGAAGGCCTACGGCGGGGCGTACGTGGTCATGTGTTCCAAGCACATCGGGGCCGACTTCAACTTCGCGTGGCCGACCGCCGAGATCGCGGTGATGGGGCCGGACGCGGCGGTGGGACTCGTCTTCCGGCGCGATCTCGCCGCCGCCGACGATCCCGCAGCACGGCGCAAGGAGCTGGTGCAGGAGGACGAGGACCTGTTCGCCAGCCCCTATCAGGCGGCATCACGCGGCTACATCGATGATGTGATCGAACCCCGGACCACGCGCCGGCGCCTGGTCGACGTACTCGATCTGGCCCGCTCCAAGCGCGTGGCAACGCCGCGTCGCAAGCACGGGAACATCCCGCTGTGAGCGACGGGCGCATCCCTCCATCGGAGGACACGGCGATCCGCCTGATCGTG
>JBQCJS010000143.1:0-5098 GCA_051952485.1 Thermomicrobiales bacterium
CGACGATCGTGACGCTGTGCCGGCCGATCACCTCGATGATGCCATCCTCGCTGATCATCGCCGCCGTGTCCTCATCGATCCCGATGCCAAGGAGGCGCGGGTTGGAGGCGACGAGCGCCAGGAGGCGACCGATCCGGTCCCGCTGGCGGAAGTGCTGGTCGAGGATGACGCCCGAGATGAGGCCGAACCCCGCCATCATCTGCGCCATGCGCAGCTTTGGCGTGGTCCCGCTCGCGCCCAGCGCGACCATGTGATCGGAGAGGATGGAGGCACCGGCGCTCGTGCCGGCCACGACCACGCCTTCGCGGTTCCGCTGGCGGACGAGTTCCTCGAGGAGGGTGCCGCCGATCATCGCCGAGAGGCGGAGCTGGTTGCCGCCGGTGAGGAAGATGCCGCTCGCCTCCTGCACGTACTCCAGCACCTCGGGGCTGTTGGCATCCTCCCGGCTGCCGATGTAGACGACCTCCGCATCGGCGGCGCCCATGCCGAGGAAGATAGCCTTGTAGCGCAGGCCCGCCGTCTCGATCGAGGAGGCCGTCGGCACGATGGCGATCTTCGCGGCCTTGGCGCCGGCCAACTGATAGAAGGTCGAGAGGATGACCTTGTCATCCAGCTTGTCCTCCGCCCCGCCGATCGGCATCAGGATGCCGCGGGTCGCCGGTTCCAGCGTCTCGGCGATTTCGCGTTCGGGTACAATGCCAGTTCCGTCAAGGGACATGAGCGCGGTTTCCTGTTCATTGATGGACGACGCCACAGGGTGTCGCCGGCGTCGAGCGATGTCCGGACGGGACGGCCTGCTTCGTTGCCACCGGACGTCCGGGCTCCGGAAAGCCACATTCGGACGCCATGGCCGGATCGATCCCGCGAGGATCGCCCACCGAAGCCAGCAGTGATCGGAAGCCGGACCGTCGACGGTCAAGCGTCACCAGCACTGGAACGAGGGAACCACGTCGTCATGGCTCACCCACTTCTCGACCTCTTGTCGTCCGGCGTCGTGCTTGCCGATGGCGCGATGGGCACCATGCTCTACGAAGCGGGTCGCCCCCTCGATGATTGCCTCGATGCAACCAACCTTTCGCATCCGGAGATTGTAGCCCGAATCCACCTGGACTACCTCAATGCGGGCGCCACGATCATCGAAACCAATACGTTCGGCGCGAACCGCTTCCGGCTCGAATCGCATGGTCTTGCGGACAAGGTCCAGGAGATCAACGCCCGCGGGGTTCGCATCGCCCGCGAGGCGCGCGAGATCAGCGGCTCGTCCGCCCTCGTCGCCGGCTCGGTCGGCCCGACCGGGCGCACCCTGGAGCCATTCGGCACCCTCACCCGCGAGGAGGCCTACGCCGCCTATCGCGAACAGATCGAATGCCTGCTCGAACGCGGGGTTGACCTGCTGACGATCGAGACGATGGGCAACCTCGACGAGATGGAGGTCGCGATCCGCGCCGCACAGGACGCCGGCGACCTGCCGATTATCGCGATGATGACCTTCGCCGAGGATGGCCGCACCCTCACCGGCAACACGCCGGCCGAGGTGATCGAGCGGCTGGCGGCGTTGAACGTCGCGGCGGTGGGGGCGAACTGCTCGGTCGGGCCGCAGCGCCTGCTCGGCTCGATCCGGGCGATGACAGCCGCGAGCGAGCGCCTGGAGGGACATCGCCCGGCAATCGCGGCGATGCCGAACGCAGGCTGGCCGACGCGCGTCGGCTCACGGCTCATCTACCGCTCCTCGCCGGAGTACTTCGCCGATTTCGCGACCCGGGCTGTCGAGGCCGGTGCGGCGATCGTCGGCGGATGCTGCGGCACAACCCCTGCGCACATCGCCGCCATGCGCGACGCCCTAGCACACCAGGCGGCATCTTCTGCCACCTCCGCGAATACGAAACCGGAGATCGCCATCACCTCGGTCCCACCGACGCCTACGCTCGTCGCCCTCGCCGATGGGCCGACCGGCGTGCAGGCCAAGCTAGGGAAGACGTTCCTCCGCTGCGTGGAGATCGACCCGCCCAAGGGCCTCAACCCGCAGAAGGCGATCGACGGGGCGCGGATGCTGAAGGAGGTCGGCGTCGATGCGATCAACGTCGCCGACTCGCCGATGGCCCGCGTCCGCATGAGCGCGATGACGCTCTGCTACCTCATCCAGCACGAGGTCGGCGTCGAGACGATCCTCCACTACACGACGCGCGACCGCTCACTGATGGGCCTGCAATCCGAGCTGCTTGGCGCTCATGCGGCGGGGGTGCGGAACATCCTCGCCCTCACCGGCGATCCCCCCAGTCTCGGCGAATACGCGGGCTCGTCCGCCGTTTACGACGTCGATTCGATCGGCCTGATCCGCATCATCGACCAGATGAAGAAGGGCGCAGATTCGGCGGGGGCGTCCATCGGGCGGGAGGCGAGCTTCACCATCGCCTGCGCGGTCGATCCCACCACGCCCGACCTCGAGGACGAGGCACGGCGGCTGAAGGGGAAGATCGAGGCGGGGGCGGATTTCGTGATGACGCAGCCGATCTTCGACAAGCAGGTGTGGCTCGACTTCCTGGAGATCTACGGCGCGGACCGGTTGCCCGTGCCGGTGATGATCGGCATCCTGCCGCTGCAGAGCACCAAGCATGCCGAGTTCCTGCACAACGAGGTCCCGGGCATCACCCTCACGGACGCCGCGCGTGAGCGGATGCGGAAGGCGGGGGCCGACGGTCGCCGCGAGGGCGTCCTCATGGCCCAGGAACTCCTGACGGACCTGCGACCGCTCGCCCAGGGCGTCTACCTGATGCCCTCGTTTGGCCGGTACGAGGTCGCCGCCGAGGTGATCGGCATCCTGGACGACGAGGAACCGGCGCAAGCGACGGCGTAGTGCCGCGAGGAGTGAGCGACGGAGACCTCAGGTCGTGAAGGTCTCCGCCGCAGACCGTGCCGGTCGTTCCTCACGTCTCGGCCCTCACTCCTTCGTCTTCGGTCCTCACTCCCTGCCGAAGTGGAATCGGCACGCCGCGCGTGCTACACTCACCCGGCGTGCGCCGACACTCGGCTAAGAGTTCGTGTGCTTTTTTCGTGTCAATCCCGCCAGGTGGCTGCGTCTGCTGTGACGGCCACTGTGCGAACAGAGGATCAGTCCACCATGGTTGCGCAATTGATTCGCTCCATCGAATCGGAGCAGTTCAAGGAAGATGTGCCGCAGTTCGGCGCTGGCGACACCGTTCGCGTTCACGCGAAGGTCGTCGAAGGCAATCGCGAGCGCATCCAGGTCTTCGAGGGTGTGGTCATCCGCCGCCGCTCCGGTGGCATCAACGAGAACTTCACCGTTCGCCGCATCGCCTCCCACGGCATCGGCGTCGAGCGGACGTTCCTCATCCACTCCCCGCGCATCGACAAGATCGAGGTCACCCGCTACGGTCGCGTCCGCCGCGCCAAGCTCTACTACCTGCGCGGTCGCACCGGCAAGGCCGCCCGTATCGCCGAGCGCCGCCGCGACCTCAGCAAGGGTCCGGTGAAGCAGCCGTAAGGCACCCACCAGGCACCAGCATTCGGGACCCCGGTCGCTTCCGCTGCGAAGGACCGGGGTTCTGCTATCCTGCCCTCATGGTCACCATCCGCCCCACCACACCTGACCCCCCGTTGACCTCGGCGATGACCGTCCACGAACGATGCCTCCAGGAGGCCGGCCTCCATGCGGTCGCCGGGGTGGACGAGGTCGGGCGCGGGGCGCTCGCCGGACCGCTGGTTTCGGCCGCGGTCATCCTCCCGTCGCTGGCGGAAATCGAGAACGACCCGTTCTGGGAGCGCGTCCGCGACTCCAAGACGATTCCCGAACCGGAACGCATCCGCCTCGCCAGTGGCATCCTCGAGCGGGTCCGGGCGGCCCACGTCGCCTTCATCGCACCGGACACGATCGACGCCATCGGTGTTGGCCCGGCGAACCGGATCGCGATGGAGAGCGCCATGTCCGGCCTTTCCGTGGCCCCGGACCTCGCCCTGCTCGACGCCTTCATCACCGACCTCGGCCTGCCGCAGGTGAGCCTCATCAAGGGCGACAGCCGAAGCCTCTCCATCGCGGCGGCCTCCATCGTCGCGAAGGTTGCGCGTGACACGGTCATGCACGAGCTGGACGCCGACTACGGCGTCTTCGGTTTCGGGCGGCACAAGGGGTATGGAGTGGCAAGTCACCTGGCTGCCCTCACCGAGCACGGCCCCTGCCCCGCCCATCGCCGCTGCTTCGGGCCCGTAGGCCTCGCCATGCAGGCCCACGAACTTCGGCATGGCTGATTCACGCCAACGGAAGGCCCTCGGCGACACCGCCGAGGCTCACGCCCGGCGCTTCCTCGAGGCACAGGGGATGACGTTCGTCGCGGCGCAGTGGCGCCGTCCTGGCGGCGAACTCGACCTCGTGATGGTGGACCCGGCGAGCGAATGCCTCGTCTTCGTCGAGGTAAAGGCCCGGCGGGGAGAACGCGCGGGTCGTGCCGACGACGCGATCACGCCAACGAAAGCCTCCCGCCTGCTGGCCACCGCCGAGTGGTTCGTCGCCGAGCATCCCGAGCACCAGCACCGGATCTGGCGGATCGACCTCGTGGCCATCGCGATCGACCCGGCGACGGGGCGGCCGGAGATTCGGCATTACGTCAACGCGGTCCAGACCGGCTAGGCCGGGAACGCGATCCCCCAGCGTTCTCCCGCCCCACACGGCGACGGCTCCCATATACTTGGACGTCAGGCCAGCCGCCGGGGACGCCCTTCCGGCCCCCGCGAAGCGCAAGGAACCGCCGTTCATGTCCGATATGCCCTTCTCCCTCGATCCCCAGCGGCAGCCCGCCGCCAACTCCGCCTCCACCGAGCAGCATCGCGAGGAAGCGCCTGCCTCCGTCGCCGTCGCCGTCCTCACCATCAGCGACACCCGCACGCCGGACGATGACCGGAGCGGTCAACTGATCAAGCAGCAGCTCACCTGGCGCGGTCACGACCTGCGGGAGTACGCGATCGTGAAGGACGACGCGACCGAGATCGAGGCGATCCTCCACGCCTGGATCGGCCGGGAAGACATCCGCGCGATCGTCACGAACGGGGGCACCGGGATCGCCCGCCGCGACACCACCTACGAGGT
>JBQCJS010000144.1:0-2928 GCA_051952485.1 Thermomicrobiales bacterium
GGGGGGGGGCTTGGGTCTCTTTTGTTTTGGGTTGGGGTGGTTTTTTTTTTTATTTTGTTGTGGGGGGGCGGGTTCTTCCCGCCCCCCCTTCTCGTGCAGGTGAACGTTTGTGGGCGCGGCCGCCCTACCGCATGATGACCCAGGCGGAGAGCGCGCCGCCGACGATCAGCACGAAGAGGAACGGGAAGAGCTGGCCGGCCACGGAGGCCGGGTTGAAGCCAATCGAGTAGATGCCTGATTCCTGGCGGAATCGATCGAGCAGCTTGTGCATTCCTGTCGGCTCCTTGCGATCGCGGTCACGCGGCGCGGACCGCCCCCTGGCTGGCGTGTGGTCGTTGTCCCGTAGTGTACCCGAGCGCGTCCGGAATCAGGAGGCCGGTTCCGGCTCCAGATCGAGGGTCCCATCCTCGGCGGCGGCAGCGCCTTCGCCCCGGTTCGGCAGGCGGCGCATCGCCGGGAAGAGGATGACATCGCGGACGGTGGACTGGTCGGCGAGGAGCATGGTCAGGCGGTCGATACCCATGCCGACGCCGCCGGTGGGCGGCATCCCGTACATGAGGGCGTTGACGAAATCCTCGTCGATCGGCATCGCCTCCTCATCGCCGGCCTCGCGGTCCGCCTGCTGCTCCAGGAAGCGGGCGAGCTGGTCCATCGGATCGTTCAGCTCCGTGAAGGCATTGCCGATCTCGCCGCCACCGATGTAGGGCTGGAAGCGCTCGACGTGGGTGGGATCGTCCAGCTTGCGCTTGGCGAGCGGGGAGAGCTCCACCGGGTAGTCGGTGAGGAAGACGGGCTGGATCTGGAAGGGGCGGACGAACTGCTTCAGGAGCTCGTCGACGATACGCGGCCAGACGGTTCCCGTCTCGATGTCGGCACCCTTCTCGCGCGCCACCTTCAGCAGGCTCTCCTGGTCGGGATACTGCGTGTAGTCGATCCCGCTGCCATCGATGATCGCCTGGCGGAGGGTCTTGCGTGGCCAGGGAGGCGTCACGTCGATCTCGTGGCCTTGGAAGGTGAAGGTGCTGCCGCCGTGAACGGTCCTCACGACATGGGCGACCATCTCCTCCACGAAGGTCATCATCTGCTCGTAGTCGGAGTAGGCCTCGTAGAACTCGAGCATGGTGAATTCCGGCGAGTGGTTCTTGTCGATCCCCTCGTTGCGGAAGTCCTTGGCGATCTCGTAGACGCGCTCGAAGCCGCCGACCAGCAGCCGCTTCAGGTAGAGCTCGTCGGCGATGCGCAGGTAGAAGGTCTGGTCGAGCGCGTTGTGATGCGTGGTGAAGGGCCGCGCCGCCGCTCCGCCATAGAGCGGTTGCAGGGTGGGTGTTTCCACCTCGACGTAGCCGTGGCTGTCCAGGAAGCCGCGGAGCGCGGTGACGGTCTTCGAGCGGATCTCGAAGACACGGCGCACTTCGGCATTCGCGATCAGGTCGACATAGCGTTGCCGATAGCGGATCTCCACGTCCTGAACCCCGTGCCACTTCTCGGGCGGCGCGTTCAGGGCCTTGGCGAGCATGGCGATCGCGGAGACCCGGAGGGAGACCTCGCCCGTCCGCGTGCGGAAGAGCTGGCCGGTGGCCTGCACGAAATCGCCAAGATCGTAGAGCTTCAGGACATCGGCATACACCTCGTCCCCGACGAGGTCCTTGCGGATGTAGAGCTGGATCTGCCCCGCACCATCGCGGATGTGGGCGAAGACGGTCTTGCCCATGTGCCGGAAGCTGACGATGCGCCCGACGAGCGTCACGGTCTCCGCCGTGGCGTCCTCCACCAGCGTGCCGGCGGCCTCGGCTTCCTCGTGGAGGGAGAGGGCCTGCGCGGTGGTGTGGGTGCGCGTGGCGCGGGTGGGATAGGGTTCGACGCCGCGTTCGCGGAAGGTCTCCACCTTCTGCCGGCGTATTTCCTGGAGGTCGCTCAAGTCCATGCTGGTGGTATCTCCGACGGGGTAGGGCGCGGGTGGATGATCTGCGGGGAGGGATGGGATGCCGGCGGGACGGAGCACGCCCGGCACAGGAACGCGGCAGCCGGGTCGAACCGGGCTGCCGCGCCTCCGCTCGTCCGGTGTCGCTCGCGACAGACCGGACGTGTTCGATCCGTCTAGTTTACCGCGAGCACCGTGTAGGCGACGTCCCCGGATGGGGTGGTCACGGCGATGGCATCGCCGGGTTTGGTGCCCATGAGTTTGCTGCCGACCGGGGAATCGGCGGAGATGCGGTCCTCGGAGACGAAGACCTCGATCGGGTTCACCACGATCCAGGTGATTTCCTCGCCATCGGCGGCCCGCACCGTGACCGTGGAGCCGATGTCGACTGCCCCGCCGTCCGGGTGCTCCACCACATCGTAGGTCTCGAGCACGACGCGAATCTCATCGATCCGGCGCTCGGCACGGGCCAGCTCGTCCTTGCTCTCCTCCCACTCGCTGTTGTCGGTGAGATCGCCGTCCTCGGCGGAGGCCTGCACGATCTGCTGGAGTTCGGGCAGCCGCTCGTCGGTGAGCTCGCGAAGCTCCTCGCGCAACTGGGCGGCGCCTTCGGCGGTGATCTTCATGCTTGAACTGGTGGCCACAGGCTCCTCCTCTGCGAACGAACGGCGATCCCACACGGATGGTTGCGATGCTTTCGCACGGGTTGTTCCAGCCGGTCCCGACAGGTGAAGGCCATTGTAGCGGGCCTGACAAGGCGCCGCAGGGTTCGTATCTCCACAGATGGAATACGGCGGAATCGGTGACTGCGAGGAACCCCGTTGCACGGCGCTCCCGGGGCGGACGCCAGCACTCCTGCACCCCCGGCGGCCGTGCCGAAACTCGCATCTCCCGCAGCTACCGGCGCGGTGACCGGTGCGGATGCCTCCCGGGGATGCGGCCGTGTGGCGAGCAACGCGCTTCCCCATTCTTCGCACCCACCGTCCCTGCGCCGAACCTGTGACAAT
>JBQCJS010000145.1:0-15182 GCA_051952485.1 Thermomicrobiales bacterium
CAGACCGACGCGCGCGACCGGCGACGCACGATCGTGGCGTTGAGCGATTCGGCCCTCGATGAGGCGCGGCGGGTGAGCGCGCAATCGGCGCGACCGGTGCTGGAGGCGTCGTTTCCCTCGGCATCGCGGGAGCAACTGGAGAACCTCGTCTGTGCGGCCGAGGCGTTGCTGCTGGCGCTGGACCCGACCGGGACGAGCCGCGCCGGGGTCGGGTATCTGGTGGAGCGGTCGTAGCGAGCCCGGGTGTCCCGGTCAGATCGGGCGCCGGCACAGCCATCCCGTGACCGCATCGCTATCCGGCGGCGCCGGAAGGCGGATCGCTGTGCGCGTTGCTTCGCCGCGCTCAGAGGATCATCTCGCTTTCGGTGATATGTACAGGAAGGCGGCGAACCACCGGCCGCAGCGACCACAACCACTCCGTAGGGCGAACCCTCGCAGTGGTTGTGGTTGTGGTTGTGGTCCGACCGAAACGCCCGCCAATCCGGCCGGACCACGTTGTGGGGCGGCCCGTCGCGCTGCGGCCTTCATGGCGGCCCGACCAGGCAGGAACAGGACAGGTTGAGCGAGATGATCCGCTGAGCGCAGCTGACGGGCTCGGGGCCTGGCGAAGTGGCGAGCGTCTGCAGCCTCGATGACTGGCGGCCGGGCACCGAGGGTCACCGCTTGCCGACCACGCTCCCGTCCCGTACCGTATGCCGTGATTCGGGGCAGCATCGTCGTGCCTGCCGAAGTGGTCCGCACCCGTACCAGAAGGCATCCCATGTCCTCACCAACGCCATCGTCCCCGTCAGCCCAGACGCAGCCCGTTCCGGCCACGCCGGATGAGCTGCGCGATCGCCCCGTCCGGTTCGCCGTCGTCGGCACCGGCGGCATGGGCGGTCACCATGCGCGAAACCTCGCCGCCATGCCCGATGTCGACCTCACCTGGCTCGTCGATATCGACCTGCCACGCGCCGAGGCTTTGGCGGCGGAGATCGGCGGCACGCCGACCGCCTCGATGGAGGAGGCCTTCACCTCCGGGAACGTCGATGCTGTCCTCATCGCCCTGCCGACCTTCCTGCACAAGGACGCCACCATCCTCGCGGCGCAGCATGGCAAGCACGTCTTCTGCGAGAAGCCGATCGCCCGCACCGTCGAGGACGGGGAGGCGATGGTCGCCGCCTGTGAGGCAGCGGGCGTCACCTTCATGGTCGGCCACGTCGTCCGCTTCTTCCCGGAGTACGAGCGGATGAAGGAGATCCTCGATGCAGGCAAGCTGGGCCGCATCGCGACGATCCGCGCCTCCCGCACGAACCCGCCGGTGATGGAACGCTCGCCCTGGTTCGCCGATGTCGAGAAGAACGGTGGCGTCGTCCTCGACCTGATGATCCACGAGATCGACACCCTGCGCTGGCTCTTCGGCGACGTGGAGCGCGTCTTCGCGCACGGCCTGTCCTACCTGCCGATCCACGAGAAGCGCGATTACACGATGGCCTCCATCCGCTTCCGCAGCGGCGCCATCGCCCATGTGGAAGCCAGCTGGGCGCACTCTACCCACCGCACCTCCATCGAGGTTGCCGGGCAGTACGGCCTGGCGACCTACAGCAGCGAGCAGGCCGCGACCCTGATCGTGGAGCCGACGGAGGGCATCGACTGGAACGCTCCCGGCGGCATTCGCGTCCCGGCGCGGCACTATCTCCGCCCTGGCGTGGTCGCGCCCCACTTCAAGGAAGTGCAGCACTTCGTTGCCTGCCTGAAGACCGGCGAGCCGGTGCGTGTCAATGGCGAGGAGGCCACGAAGGCGCTCGCGGTGGCGAACGCGGTCCTCGATTCGATGCGGACCGGCGCGCCCGTCTTCTTCAACGAGGATGGCACCGTCCGCGCGTCCGCTGGCGCGGCGTCCGCATCCGCATCCGCCGCCTGACTGCCGACTTGCCGACTGCATGACGATCGCCGCCGGGCCGGATGAGGCGTGGGCGGCTGCTCCCGGGGAACTCCACATGACCACGATCGAAGGGCGGCCGGTTCGGGTCGCGATCCTGAGCTTCGCGCACCTGCACGCGCACGGCTACGCCATGGCCCTGAAGGCCAATCCCGATGCCGACCTCGTGCTGATCGCCGATGACGATGCCGAGCGCGGCGCGGCGATGGCCGAGCACTACGGAGTCGAATACGTGCCGGACTACCACGATGCCGTCGTGCGCGACGACATCGATGCGGTCGTCATCTGCAGCGAGAACGTTCGCCACAAGGAGATGACGGTCGCGGCGGCGGAGGCTGGCAAGCACGTCCTGTGCGAGAAGCCGATCGCCACCACGGTCGACGATGCGCTGGCGATGATCGCGGCCTGCCGCGACAACGGGGTGAAGCTCCAGATCGCCTTCCCGGTGCGCTTCAACTCCGCCGTGCATGGCCTGAAGGCGGCGATCGACCGCGGCGCGATCGGCGAACCGCTCATCATCGCCTCCCGCAATCCGGGCACCTGCCCGCAGAGCTGGTTCGTGCAGCCGGAACTCTCCGGCGGCGGCGCGGTGATCGATCACACCGTCCATGTCGTCGATACGTTGCGCTGGATGCTGGGCGTGGAGGTCGAGGAGGTCTACGCCGAGATCGACACCCGCATCTACGACTTCGAGGCGGATGACACGGGCCTGCTGATGATGAAGCTCAGCAACGGCGTGCCGGTCAGCCTCGATACCAGCTGGTCGCGGCCGGCGAACAACCCGATCTGGGGCGGCGTGATGATCGATGTGGTGGGGGAGACGGGCGTGCTCTCGCTCGATGCCTTCCGGGCCAATATCGAGCTGATCGAGATCCAGGGGCCGTCCAACACGCGCATCGGTGTGGAAGCGTCTGGCGATCCCGAGATGATCGACGCCTTCATCCAGGCCGTGCGCACGGACAGTGAGACCGCGCCGAACGGTGAGGACGGCCTGCGCGCGATGGAGGTGGCGCTGGCCGCCTACGAATCCGCGAAGGTGCAGCAGCCGGTGAAGATCGCCCACGCCGCCGTCGCCTGACGATCCGGCTCCCTGAATGCAGCACCCCGGCCCACCTGCCGGGGTGCTGTTCGCCGTGCGGGACGGGCGCGAGGTCTGGAACGATCCGCCGGCATTTGTGCCTCCGCCCAGTCGGCTGCCGCCGGATTGGGCATCTCGCCACATGCGCACGGTCATGGTGGCAGGGGTTCCGGATTCACCCTCGGAAGAATGAGTCCTGATCGTGTACAGTGACCTCGCTCGCGCAGATTGCGGAGGTCATCGAAGGCGATGACCCGGGAGTGGATGCCCCCTCTGGGGTAGCCACGCGTGCATGCGCGCATGGCGTCTGTGCATAATGTTCAAATCAGGAACATCACACCACGAGGCGGAACGCTCCGCCTCCGGCGCTACAGGGTGGCTCGGATCGGCGTACGCGCGTTGGCGGAACAGATGCACCACGCATCCCGTCCGGCGTGGGGACAAGGAAAGTACGAGAACGCGATGGCTGCGATTGCTTCCGAATCGGTGATGACCGTCGAGGAAACGGAGGCCCCCCGGACCAACTGGCTTCGACGCATCGGGTCGAGTTTCCTGCTCCGCCGGATCCTTCGCGCGGTGCTGACGATCTACTTCGTCATGACCCTCATCTTCTTCCTGGTGCGCCTGATGCCGGGCGATCCGGTCCAGGTCTACATCAACCAGCAGATGACGCAGTACGGGTACGACTACGACACCGCCCGGAACATGGCGCAGTCCCTCTTCTCGATCGATGCCAGCAAGCCGATCTACGTCCAGTACCTCGACTACATGAAGAACCTGCTCCAGGGCAACCTGGGCATGTCCATCAGCTCGCCAGGCACCTCCGTCACGGACATCATCGCCTCGCGCATCTGGTGGACGATCTTCAGCGTCGGTACGGCGCTGCTCATTTCCTTCACGCTGGGCATCCTGCTCGGCATGTTCATGGCCTACAAGCGCAATACATGGATCGACAGCACGCTCTCCGCGGCGGCCTCAATCACCCACTCCGTGCCGAATTACCTCATCGCCATCCTGATCATCACGATCTTTGGCGTCTGGCTGGAATGGATCCCCTTCGTGGAGATGCGCGGCTCGGTCTCCAGCGGGGTGAAGACAGGCTTCACCTGGGAGTTCATATCCGACGCGCTCTACCATGCCTTCTTACCGATCTTCGTCTATGTCCTCACCACGGTCGGCGGCTGGATGCTCACCATGAAGAGCAGCACCGTCGCCGCGCTGGAGGAGGATTTCGTGACGGCGGCGCGGGCGCGTGGCATCCCGGAATGGCGTGTGGCGCTGTTCTATGTGGGCCGCAACGCCATCCTGCCCCTCTTCACGTCGCTGGTGATCTCGATCGGGTTCGTCATGGGCGGCTCGCTGCTCATGGAGCCGATCTTCCAGTACAAGGGCATCGGCCAGATGCTCTTCCAGTCGATCCAGAAGCGCGACTATCCCGTGCTGCAAGGCATCTTCCTGGTGATCACGATCTCGGTGGTGGTGGCGAATCTCCTCGCCGACCTCCTCTACAGCCGCGTCGATCCGCGCATCCGGGCGAAGGGGTAGTCTGCGATGGTTCAGGGAACGGTTGATATTCAGGATCTCTCGGGTCGCGCCTCGGATGTGGACGCGCTCATCGCGGCGCAGAAGCATGGGCTCATCCGCACGTTCATCAAGCGGAACAAGGTCGGGGCGCTGGGATTCGCGATCTTCATCGCCATCCTCCTCCTCGCCTTCGTCGGGCCCTTCTTCATGCCCGGCAAGAACCCAACCGTGGTGGCGAACATCTACGCCAAGCCCAGCTGGGACCATCCGCTCGGCGGCGACTACATGGGCAAGGACGTCTGGTACCAGATCGTCCATGGTGGCCGCACCCTGCTGATCGTCTCAGGACTGGCCGCCTTCATCTCCACCTTCATCGGCGTGGTGCTCGGCGCGATCTCGGCCATGTTCGGCGGCAAGATCGATGCGGCCCTGCTGATGATCTCCGATATCGTGATGACGGTGCCGACCATCGTCCTGCTGGCCGTGCTGGCCGCCTATGTCCGCCTGGACAATCCGCTCCTGCTGGCCCTGATCCTCTCGGTCACGGCATGGCCAGCCCTGCTGCGCGCCGTGCGGTCCCAGGTGCTGACGCTGAAGGAGCGGGAGTATGTCGAGGCGGCGCGGATGCTGGACCTCGGCACCTGGCACATCCTCTTCCGGGAAGTCATCCCGAACATGATGAGCTACATCGTCATCAACTTCGTCTTCGCGATGACGGGCGCCATCTACGGCCAGGTGATCCTCTTCTTCCTCGGCCTCGTGCCGCTGGCCGGGGAGAACTGGGGCCTGATGATCAACCAGGCCTATACCAAGGGCGCGATCTTCTTCAAGGACAGCCTGCTCTACATCCTGGCGCCCATCTTCATGATCTCCCTGCTGCAGCTCTCGCTGGTGATGATCTCCAACGCGATGGAAGACGTCTTCAACCCACGCCTCCGCGAGGAGTAGGGGTTGCCACGGGCGGCGTTTGCTGGTTTGTTCGAGGATCGAGGATCTTTTCATGGCGACACGAGCCACCGGAACGATGGAACGGGACATGAATGCGGAGGCGGTGGCGGCGCGGAATGCCGTTCGCGGCACCGCCGAGTCCACCGCGCCGGTCATTCTCTCCGTGCGTGATTTCAGCGTCGAGTACCGCACCAGCAATGGCTACATGCGGGCGGTCCGCAATGTGAACTTCGACATCCGGGCCGGTGAGGCCGTCGCCCTGATCGGCGAGAGCGGTTCCGGCAAGTCCACGCTGGGATTCGCCCTCCTGCGGATGCTGGTGCGCGGCGCCCGCATTCCCGCGGGATCGGCCATCTACCGCAAGCTCGATGGCACGGAGGTCGATCTGGTCCAGTTGAGTGACCGGGACTTCCGCAAGATCCGCTGGAGCGAGATCGCGATGGTCTTCCAGGCCGCGCAGAACTCGCTGAACCCGGTCATGCGGGTGAAGGACACCTTCTACGAGACTGCCAAGGCCCACGGCCTGACCGACAAGAACCTCGTCCGCGAGCGCACGCTGGATCTCCTGCGCAAGGTGCAGCTGGACCCGGAGCGGGTCTACAACGCCTTCCCGTTCGAGCTCTCCGGCGGCATGCGCCAGCGCGTCTCCATCGCGCTCAGCCTGCTGCTGGAACCGCAACTGATCATCCTCGACGAGCCGACCACCGCACTCGACATCCTCACCCAGCGCGCCATCATCGACGTGGTGAAGAGCCTGCGCGACCAGCTCGATTTCACCATGATCTTCATCAGTCACGACCTCTCGCTCGCCGCCGAGCTGGCCGACCGCGTGGCGACCATGTACGCCGGCGAGATCGTGGAGTACGGCCCGGTGCGCGATGTCTTCTACACACCGAAGCACCCCTATTCGGTCGGCCTGCTGAACGGGGTGCCACCGATCGTGGGCGAGGAATTCACCCCGCTCACCGCCATTCCGGGCTCCACCCCGAACCTGCACAAGATCCCGCCGGGATGCCCGTTCCATCCGCGCTGCCCGTACGCGACGGAGATCTGCGCGCAGCAGGACCCGCCGCTGATCGACCTGGGCGGGACGCATTTCGCGGCCTGCCATCATTCCGACATGGTCAGCAAGGACCCCGCGGTGTGGGAAGCGATGGAGGTCGCCGAAGTCGCGGGCTAGCCCCCTCGGGCCGTTCCGCTCCCGCCGCTCCCACACCGCCACGAAAGGACCCCGTGCATGGCATCGGCCACCACCGCAGCCCCGTTGATGGAACTCGATCACCTCGTCCGGACATTCAAGACCCGCCAGGGTGAGATCACCGCCGTCGACGATGTCTCCCTCTCGCTCGATGCGGGCGATATCCTCTGCCTCGTCGGCGAGAGCGGCTCCGGCAAGACGACCGTGGCCCGCATGGCCGCCGGCCTGCTGGCGCCAACCTCCGGCAGCGTCCGCTTCGAGGGCAAGGACCTCACGCAGATGTCCAAGGCGGAGTTCAAGGAGTATCGCAAGGCGGTCCAGATCATCCACCAGGACCCGTATGCCTCGCTGAACCCGGTCCACACCATCGGCGATACCCTGCGGGCGCCGCTGCTGCATCACAAGCTGGTGAGCGGGCAGAAGGCCGCGACGAAGCGGGCCGAGGAACTGCTCGAACTCGTCGACCTGCGGCCCACGGAGAACTTCATCAACAAGTTCCCCCACCAGCTCTCCGGCGGCCAGCGCCAGCGCGTCTCCGTGGCCCGGGCGATGGCCCTGAACCCGCGCCTGATCATCGCCGACGAATCCGTTTCGATGGTCGATGTCTCCATCCGCGTCTCGCTGCTCAACACCATGCTGAAGCTGCGCAACGACCTGGGCGTCACCTTCCTCTTCATCACCCACGACCTCGCGGTGGTGAAGTATTTCGCCTGGGAGGGCAATGTCGGGGTGATGTACGTCGGCAAGATGGTGGAGCATGGCCGCACGCCGCAGATCATCGGACGCTCGCTGCATCCGTATACCCGGGCGCTGGCCGCCGCCATCCCGGAGGCCGATCCGGACCTGACGCGATCGAAGGAGAAGCTGCAACTCCGCAGCCTCGATATCCCGAACCTGGCGAACCTGCCCAGCGGCTGCGTCTTCAACCCGCGCTGCCCCTACTGGGAACCGGGCCTGTGCGACACCATCTCGCCGAAGCTGACCCCGGTCGGCAACCGCGAGGTCGCCTGTCACCTGGTGGTGCGCGATGTCGAGGCGGGCGGCACGGGGCTGGACCTGGTGCCGACGGCGCAGCGCCTGGCGGAGGCTGCCGCCGACTAGGAGTCGTGGATCGACGGACTGTCGCATCGGTGTCCTGAACGAACCGGAGCTGCGGCCCTTGCGGTCGCCGTCCCGGCGGGGCGGCCGCAAGGGTCGCAACTCCGGTTCGCAACACCGATTGAGCCAGGCCCTTACTGGACCGGGATCGTGACGACTGGCACAATGGGCCACGAACCCGTGACATGACGATGGGCGAGCCGGCAGGCTCCCCCCAGGACGCCGGAAAGGAGGAATCGTGTGTCAGCCAGGACGCCGCATGACGCTCCTGGAGGTCCTCTTACCCAGTGAAGCGCATGACGTCGATGCGCGACGTTGAGGGAACGCGCCGAAGGCCGGCCGGCATGGTCGCTGGAGCGGTTCCTGGGGTCTTCGATCGGAGTTGATCCAGCCAGATAGCGGCTGGATCGCGACACAGGAGTACACGATGTCGGACATTGTCTCCAAGACTTCGTCGCTCAAGGATCAGCTGGCCAAACGCTCGCTGTCCCGCCGCCGGTTCGCCGGCGCCAGCGCGGGCACGCTGGCCGCGGCCATGCTCGCTGGCGGTCCGCTGCCACTGGGCGCTGGCCGCGTGGTGATGGCCCAGGACGGCGGCAAGGAGTTCCACGGCGCCTATCCGTACGACGGGGCTCCCCCGACGGGTAACTTCAACTCCTTCGCCACCAGCGGAAACATCCTCCAGGGGCCGAGCACCGTCTACGGTGACCTCATCATCGAGCCGCTGGCCATGTTCTACTGGGAAGCCCAGACGTGGGAGCCGCTGCTCGCCACCGACTGGGCCTTCATCAAGTCCAGCGGCTCCGCCACGCCGGCGGCCAGCCCCGCCGCCAGTCCGGCGTCCGAAGCCAGCCCCGTCGCTGCCACCAAGCTGACCGCGGTCGATCCGGCCTGGTTCGACGGCACCACCGCCGTTGCCGGCAAGGCCGCCGAGGCCGCCCCGAACGACGCCGACACCTTCGTCGTCAAGCTGCGCGAGGGCACCGTCTGGGAAGACGGCACCCCGATCACGACCAAGGACCTGGTGGACACCGTCTGGTGCCTGCGCATCATGTCCAACGTCGTCTGGAACTTCATCTCGGACGCCTACGCGATCGACGACCAGGTGGCCGCGTTCCCGATGTCGGTGCCGGCCACCGTCGTCGAGCGCTACGTGATCCGCCAGTCGAACCCGCGCCCGTCCTCCATCTTCGGGGACTGGGCCCAGAAGGCGCGCGACCTCTTCGAGAGCGACAAGTCCATCGATGACGACGAGGGCAAGCAGCTTCTCGACGAGTTCAACAAGTTCCGCCCGGACAAGGTCATCGCCAGCGGCCCGTTCACGATCGACATCCCGTCGATCACCGACGCCCAGATGAGCCTGGTGAAGAACCCGAAGGCCTGGAACGTCGACAAGGTCGCCTTCGACAAGATCGTCAACTACAACGGCGAGACCGACACCATCACCCCGGTGGTGCTGGCGAAGGAGATCGACTACGCGACGCACGGCTTCGCGCCGGCCTCCGAGAAGCAGATGATCGCGGAAGGCATCCGCATCCTGCGTCCGCCCACATACGGCGGTGCCGCGTTCTACATGAACTTCGGCACCCTCGGCGATGCGTTCGGCGACAAGAAGGTGCGCCAGGGCCTGGCCCACGCCATCGATCGCGCCCAGAACGGTACCGTCTCGCTCGGTGACTCCGGTGTGCCTGTCAAGTACATGGCCGGCTTCTCCGACAACAACGTGCCGAAGTGGATGGCCGAGGGCGATATCGCCAAGCTGAACACCTACGACAAGGACGACGACAAGGCGTCGGCCCTGCTGCAGGAGGCCGGCTGGAAGAAGGACGGCGACACCTGGACGCCGCCGGGCAGCAAGACCAGCTTCGAGCTGACCTTCCCGGCCGAGTACGCGGACTACTCCGCGACGGGCGCCGACCTCGCCGACCAGCTGAATGCCTGGGGTATCCAGGTCACGCCGCGCGCCGTCACCTACACCCAGGTCTACATCGACTGGGACAAGGGGAACTTCGACTGCGGCATCGGCGGTTGGGGCGCGTCGTCGAACCCGCACCCGCACTTCTCGTTCGTGGTGCCGTTCCTCACCCGCAACTACCCGATCGCCAAGAACAACGGCGGCAAGGGCATCGACTTCCCGCTCGAGCAGGATACCGATGTTGCCGGCAAGGTGGACATCGAGGCGCTGGTGATCGACTCCGCCCGCGGGCTGGATGTGGAGAAGCAGAAGAGCCAGGTGAGCACCATCGCCGAGGTCTTCAACGAACTCCTGCCGTGCGTGCCGCTCTACGAGCGCTATGGCAACAACGCCGGTCTCGAAGGCGTCCGCGTCAAGGCGTGGCCGGCGGACGACGATCCGATGCTGAAGCAGTCCCCGTACGGCGACGGCATCCCGACGTTGCTGATGTTCACGGGCAAGATCGAAGCCGTCTAGGCGGCCTCCGATCGTACCCGTTGGCCGGTGTTCCGGCCCGCGCACCCCTCCCGGATTCTTGCCGGGAGGGGTGTCGCGTGTCGCGGCGCGATGTGACGCGGGGATCGTCGTCCGTTTGCCGCGCCATCCGATCTGGTAGTCGTGGTAGTGGTAGTGGCCAGGGACGGGCGATCACCGGGGCCTTGTGCGTCCCGCCGGAATCCGGGGCCGTCAGGCAGGCGCGGCGCATGGGTGCCAGGTCCATGCCGCGTCCTTCAGCGAGCAATGGTTGCCGGGTGCAGACATAACATCGAGACGAATGACGCCAACATTGCCTGGGCACCCTGCCCACGGGGATGTGGCCCATCGCACAAGTCCGGATTGGTCAGTATGACCAATACTGTGCTCGAAATCCTGTCACTCTGCATGATGCGAACCCCTGCCCGTTGCCCGTACCCTTCCCGGTAGCGTTTCGTATGGATCGAACGCACAGTTGTGAAGATCCACACGAATGGTCGCGGCTCGAACCCTGGGCCCGACACGACCCTGGAGGTTGCCAACACCCTCGTTGGCGACGTGCGAAACGGCTGAGGAGACTTCGGACGTGTACGACAACGAGACGATTCTTGGAACTTCGCCGGCACCGGAAGAGATTTTCGCCAAGATCGAGGAAGAGGGCGTCAAGTTCATCAACCTCCAGTTCACGGACGTGATGGGCATCGTCAAGAGCGTCACGATCCCGGCGTCCATCTTCCCGGAGATCGTCGAGCGCGGCCAGTGGATCGACGGCTCCTCGATCGCCGGCTTCACGCGCATCGCCGAGTCCGACATGTTCCTCATGCCGGACCTCTCGACCTTCGCGGTCATCCCCTGGGAGCGCGGCGAGTTTACCACCGCCCGCGTCATCTGCTGGGTCCACAACCCGAACGGCGATCCGTTCCCCGGCGATCCGCGCGGCGTGCTCTTCCGCCAGCTCGAAAAGCTCGCCGAGCTCGGCTTCACCTACAATGTCGGCCCGGAGCTGGAGTTCTTCCTCTTCTCCAAGTCCGGTTCGGACATCGCTCCACTCCCGCATGACCGCGCCGGGTACTTCGATCTCTCCACGGACCTTGCCTCCACCGTCCGCAAGGACATGGTCGTGGCGCTGACCGAGATGGGCATGGACATCGAGGCCAGCCATCACGAGGTCGCCATTGGCCAGCACGAGATCGACTTTCAGTACGGCCCCGCCGTGCCGACCGCCGATCGCGCGGTCTCCTTCAAGTACATCCTGAAGGCGATCGCCCAGAAGCACGGGCTCCACGCGACCTTCATGCCGAAGCCGCTGGAAGGCATCAACGGCTCCGGGATGCACGTCCACCAGAGCTTCGGATTCATCGACAAGAGCAAGGGCAAGAACGCCTTCGTCGATGAGAACGATCCGTACGGCCTCTCCGAGATCGCCAAGTACTTCATCGCTGGCCAGCTGAAGCACGCCCGCGGCCTGGCGGCGGTCATCGCGCCGCTGGTCAACAGCTACCGCCGCCTCGTCCCCGGCTTCGAGGCGCCGGTCTACGTCGCCTGGGCCCGCACGAACCGCTCGGCGCTCATCCGCGTGCCGGCGATCCGCGCCGGGACCGTCAACGCGACCCGCATCGAGCTCCGCTGCCCGGACCCGTCGTCCAACCCGTACCTCGTCTTCTCGGCGATGCTCGCCGCGGGCATGGACGGCATCATCAACAAGATCGAGCTGCCGGACCCGGTGGAGGAGAACCTCTACCACTTCACGGATGAGGACCTCAAGCGCCGCAACATCCCGACCCTGCCGGCCACGCTCGGCGAGGCGGTCGAGGAGCTGCGGAAGGACGAGGTCGTGGCGGCCGCGCTCGGCGATCACGTCTTCGAGAAGCTGATCGAGGCGCAGTCCAGCGAGTGGAACGCCTTCCGCCAGCACGTCTCCCAGTGGGAGCGCGATCGCTACCTCGAGATCTACTAGGCCTGGTCGGGCGGTCCGGTTCGCCAGCGCGCGGGCCGGGTCGCCACAACGGCGATCCCGTTGGACTGGCCCCTGCACGGCAATACCCCCGGTGGACACGTCCACCGGGGGTATTGCCGTCCGTGCGGACCTTGTCGCTGGACCTGGCGTTGTGCGCCGGGACGTGACGCCTTCATGGCGGCCCGTCAAGCCGGCAGGGGAGACCCGGGGCTGGGCCGTCAGCGCGATGGCGTTACGCGAAGAAGTCCCGGTCCTCCTCCGCCAGGTAGGGCAGGGTCTTCTCGATGTTGAACTCCACGCCCATGCCCGGCCGGTCCCAGACCGCGATCGTCCCGTTCTCCACGATCGGGTCCGGCATCCCCTCCACGATCTCCGACCACCATGCCGTGCGCGCGCTGGGATACTCGAAGGCGATGAAGTTGTCCGGCAATGTCGCGCAGACCTGCACCAGCGCCGCCAGGCCCAGCAGGCCGTTCCCCGTGCCGTGCGGCGCCATCAGGATGCCGTGCAGGTCCGCATACTCGGCCACCCACTTGAGTTCCGCGATCCCGCCGATGTCGCAGGGGTCGGGGCCGATCACGTTCACGGCGTGGCCCTCGATCAGCGACTTGAAGTTCTGGCGCAGGTAGATCTGCTCGCCGGTGTGGATCGGCGTGGTCGTGGCGCGGGTGAGCTCCCGGTAGACATCGGCGTTCACGAACGGCGTGTAGTCGCCCGTCAGCATGTCCTCCAGCCACACGAGGTTCAGCCGTTCGACCTCCCGCGCGAAGCGGATGGCATCGGGCAGCACCCAGCCGGGACCGCAGTCCAGCGCCAGCCCCACCCGGTCGCCGAGTTCCTCCTTCATCGCCTCCGCGCAGGCCACGACGTGCCGAAACCCCTGCTCGGTCATCAGCCCACGATTCGGGAAGCCATGGAACGACTTCTCCTCCGGGGTATGGACGTAGAAGTCCGGGACGTCGTAGATCATCGTGGTGTGGAAGGCGATCGCCTGCTTCACGATGGAGAAACCTTCCTCGCAGTCCGCCATGTAGCGGACCGCCGCAGCGTAGTCCTCCGGCGTCTGGCCGGTCATCGGCTGGCGGCGCGAACCGTTGTAGGTGCGGACACGATCGCGCACCTTGCCGCCCAGCAGCTTGTAGACCGGCACGCCCGCGGCCTTCCCGGCCACATCCCACAACGCCATCTCGATGGCCGAGACCGCCGCGCCCCACGGCTTGAACCCGCCACGCGCGCGGATCCTGCGCATCACGCGCTCCACATCCGTGGGGTCCTGCCCGATCAGGCCGGGCTTCAGCATCATCACGATCGGCGCCCACGCGGGCTTGAAGTGCTCGATCTCGCCGTACCCGCTGATGCCTTCATCCGTCACGATGCGCACGATCGGGTGGTCGCCGATCACCGCGCACTTGAGGTCCGTGATCTTCACGCCTGCACGCTCCTGGGACTATCCGCCGGGCGTCCGGCATCCCGCGGTGGGCATGACGGATGGCGGACGATAGGGTAGGCCGATGGCCGAACGGTGGCGGCAGGGTATCCTGCGTGCGTGAGGACTGTCCAGAGGACAGGGACGCGAGGCGGCGAGATGCGCTGGCCCCGACACGGAGGCACGAGCAGGCATGAGCGAACGGGACGACATTGGCGTGATCCGGGCCTTTCACACGTTGCTCGAGGCCCGCGACGTGCCGGGTCTGCTTGCCCTGGCAACGGATGACATCGGCGTGGGCGGGGGCCGCGGCCGTGGCGAGGGCAAGGACTTCTTCGCCGAGTGGGTGCGCTTCGCGACGATCTCGCTCACGCCGCGCCGGTGGTTCCGCCAGGTGACCGCGGAGCTCGAGGAGCGCCACGGGTTGCCGGGCATGACCGCGAGCACGGTCGTGGTCGAGGAAGATGCGGTCTGGCGGTCACCGTCATCCGGGCGGGAGATGGGGCGGATGCGGTTCGCCACGATCTACGAGATCGAGGACGGTCGGCTCCGCAGCATCGCGCGATACGGCAATATCGGCGAGGCCGTCACCACCGCCGGCTTCTATCCCGAGCACGAGATCACGCCCGACATCGCCGGATCGGCCCCGTCCGAGGCGGAGTGATCAGGTCTGCGATACTTTCCGGGTACGAAGCCGTCCCGGTGCCGCAGGATTCGCCTGCGGCCGATTCCGGCATCCAGGCGGAACCGCATGAACGACAGCGACAGCCATCCCCCGGACGAGACCAGCGCGCGGCGTGCCGCCACCCGCCGGAACGAGCGTATGCAGGAGACCCGGCGGACGATCCGCGAGACGGCCGTCTCGCTGTTCGAGGAACGGGGCTACGATGTCGTGCGCGTGGAGGAGATCGCCGCCGCCGCTGGCGTCTCGCACATGACCGTCTTCCGGCACTTCCCCACCAAGAGCGCCCTGGTCTTTCACAGCGAGTACGACGACCAGATCCTCGACCTGCTGCGCGAACGCCCGGTGACCACCACCATCCCGGCGATGGTCCTCAGCGTCTACCGGGACATGATCCGGGTCTGGCTCGGCAGCGGCGACGAAGTGACGAGCGCCCAGATGCGGATCGTGCGCGCCAATCCCGTCCTTCAGGGCGCGATCTGGGGGGAGACCGTCAAGTTCCAGAATGCGGCCATCGCCGTCATGGTCGAACGCTTCGGTGATGCGGTCGACACCCAGCAGATGCAGCTGCTCTTCGCCGCGATGACGTCCATGATGATGGTGCTGCTGTTGCAATGGGCCGCCGATGAGGGCGCGACGGACATCGACGCGATGATCGCGCGCGCGGTGGGCATCCTGCGCGAGCTGCCGACCTGAGTGGACTGTCTGGGCTGAGCTGACCTCTGCACGCCTGGGCAGGCCGACCTCAAGTCGGCCCGACCAGCGTGAACAGGACAAGGAATCCGAGATGGTCCCCTGACCCCGCGATCTCAGGACCTGTGGCGGTCGGTTGCGGCGGCCGCCAGGCCAACCGCCACGGCATCCTCGAGGAGCGCGATCGGCAGGTCGGGCAGGCCGGTCTTCGCGACCAGGGTCTTCCGGG
>JBQCJS010000146.1:0-4542 GCA_051952485.1 Thermomicrobiales bacterium
ACCTTCCGCAGCCTCGCGGAGGAGACGGTCGATGCCGTGGCCCGGAAGCTGGGGCGCCACCTGCTCCCCGAGCGGACCTCGAAGGAACCCCTCCCGGGTGCGGTTGCCCACTTCGGCCAGTTCGCGGAGCGCTTCCGGCGAGAGGCCCCGGAGTGGATCGGTCCCCGCTCGGTGGAGCACCTGCTGCGGGTCTATGGCACGCGGGCGCGGGCCGTGCTCGCGCTGGCCGAGCGCGAACCGGCGCTGCGGGCGGTGGTGAGCGCGGAGACTGGTGCGATCGGCGCGACGGTCGCCTTCGCCTTCACCGATGAACGTGCCCGCACGCTGACCGATGCCGTACTGCGACGGACGATGATCGGCTACGCGGCGGACGCCGGGTTCGATGCGCTCGACACGTCAGCCGCGATCGCGCAACAGGTACTTGGCTGGTCGGACGAGCGTCGGGAGGCGGAGATCACGGCGTATCGGGCATACATGACGCGGTTCCTGCCGGTGGTCGAAGCCAGGGACGCGGTCGCCGGCCATGTCGGCTGACCGGGTGGCCAGCGTCGGGTGGGGTCAATAGCGTATCCTGCGCGCTCGGGCCTGTGTGGGTATGCGAGAGGAGGGGGAACGATGCGGTCGAGAGGGAACGCCGGTGGATAACGCGCGCATCTATGCCATTGGCGACCTGCATGGGCACTATCGGGAGTTGCGCGCGCTCTATGGGCAGCTGCTCGACGAGGGATTCCAGCCCGCGCGCGATCGCCTGATCTTCCTCGGCGACTACGTGGACAGCGGTCCGGACGCGCGGCTCGTGGTGCAGCAGATGATCGCCTGGCAGCGTCTCTTCCCGCACTGGGGATTCCTGCTGGGGAATCATGAGGAGATGATGCTGGAAGCGCAGACCGGGTGGGACGAGAACGACCGCAAGCGGTTCAGCCGCTGGTGGAGCAATGGCGGCGATGCGACGTGGCGTTCCTACGCCGGGCCGGACGCGCGGGTCGATCCGGAGCGGAATCCCCTGGCGACCATCGATCCTGCCCACCTCTTCTGGATGTCCACCTTGCCCCGCGCGATCGAGACGAACCGATACATCTTCGTCCACGCCGGATTGCGTCCGGGTGTGCCGCTGGCGGCCAACGATCCGGACGACATGCTCTGGATTCGCGACGAGTTCATCCGCTCCGATTTCGATTGGGGCAAGGTGATCGTCTACGGTCACACGCCGGTGAAGGAGCCGTTGGTGATGGCGAACAAGATCTGCCTGAACACCATGCCCCGGAACACCGGCAAGCTGACCGCGGTGCGCCTCGACGACGACGGGGATGCCGATCCGGTCTTCATCTTCCAGCCCGCGATCGGGGACGCCAGCGACATCCGGTAGGGCAACTACCCGGTGGTCGCCCGTTCGTGCCACCGCGCGAGGCGTGTCACGACGCCCCGGCACGTGGTGGCGTGTAGACCGCCAGGGCCCACAGGACAGAAGGGCGCCCCGCGCTGAGCGGGACGCCCGTTTCGTGTTTCCAGGCTGTTGACGGTCAGTGTGCCGCGATGGACGACTTCACCTGGACCGGTGATGCCTGGGCGCCGCACGACTCGCCGGAGCGCGCGCCGCGACAGCAGGCATGGACGACCGCCTCGGTCAGATCGCGCGAAAACCCAAGCTCCCGGGCACGATCGGCAAGCTCCGCAGGCTCCTGACGATCGACGAGGGCTTCGGCGATCACGATGCTCGGGCGAAGGTTGCGGATCTCGGTCTTGGGAAGCGCGGTCATGGTTGGGCGTGTCCTTTCATGAAAATGGTCAATGCGCTACCGCACACCGCCGGAGGATTCCGGCGATGGGGACGCAGGGGAACTGAAGATGAACGGAGTGGATAAAGGCCGAACCGGCCCGGCGAAACTCGCTCCCGAAACTCGGGAGGGCTTCACGCTCTTGTTACCATATCCTAACAATCCGTTCGCCTTTTCGCAATAGGTTTCGTTCGCATGGGTGCAACAACGCCGCTTGCATGCGGATCAACGGTCGGAACCGGAACAGGCTTCCGTTGGGAAAGCGGCGTACGTACGCAAGGTTCGTCGTGTAACCCTTATGCCTCGTTGATGCGACGCCCCTGCTTTTGCCGGCCTCCCGTCTGCTCTGCTAGAATGGTCCGGTGAAGCCGCCGATGCGGTCGGATGGTGTGCCCGGCGTTCTGCCTGGCGAACCAGCCCGGACCGGTATCTGGAGGGTCTCGTGGTTGCGGTTGCCGCCGGTCGCGTGCGACGGCGGGTCTGCCTTGCGGACAGACGGCACCGGGTATCAGTGCCACCCGGCCCAGCCGGATCGCGGGACATCCTCTCCATCGCGCGGGTTCTTCCGGTCATCGACCGGCGCCAGACGAGTATTCGCCTTCAATGAACAACAGTGTCGCGATCCGTTCCTTCCGGGTTCGGAATCGCGCCGGGAGTACGACGTGATCAAGTTGCGACTGCGCCGCATGGGCGCCAAGAAGCGCCCGTTCTACCGGATCGTCGCCGCCGAGCACAGCTCGCCGCGCGATGGCCGCTTCATCGAGATCGTCGGCCACTACGATCCGCTCTCCGAGCCGGCAACCGTCGTCACCAAGGACGATCGCATCCGGTACTGGCTGAGCGTCGGCGCCCAGCCGACCGACACCGTGGCTGGCCTGCTGAAGCGGCAGGGCATCCTCGGTGAGGATGGCAAGGTGACTGCGGCCGCACCGGCTGCCGAAGCCGTCGCATGAGCGACCGGGATGACCGCGACGACCTGACCCCGGCCGAAGCCGACGATGCGTTCGTCGATCGCGACAGCGATGTGGACGATCTCGACGACGGCGATGAGGATGTCGTCGAGCCGCTGGCGGATGCCTTCGCTGCTGCGGGCGATCCTCGCCAGCAGCTCGAAGGGCTGATCTCCTATATCGTCGGCAACTTGGTCGACGATCCGGAGATGGTCGAGATCGGGTCCGAGCAGCGGGGAACCACGATTCACCTCACCGTCAATGTTCCGGAAGAGGAACTTGGCAAGGTCATCGGCCGTGGTGGGCGGATCGCGAAGGCCATTCGCACCGCGCTCACGGTCGCCGGGTCGCGGCATCATCTTCGGGTCAGCCTCGATATCGAGAGTCTGCCCGCCGCCTGATCGCGGTCCTTAAGACCGCGACAGCGAGCGAGATCCCGTGTCGACAGCGTGCCGCTCCGGACAGGAACGGCACGCTGTCGCCATGTCAGCATCGTCGCTGGCCCCTGCAACCCGATCCAGCGGTCCGCTGGAGGAGTCGTCCGTGCCTGATACCCCCGCTCCCAAACCCGCCGGTCCCAAGGCTCGCCCAACCGGCGCCCCCCGCCGTCGCACCGCGCCGCGTGTCAAGCGCCTGATCGAGACCGCCGGACCCGCCCCGACCACCCCGGTGAGTGAGGTCTATCTCACCGAGGGCGTGCTGGCCGGGAGCCATGGGGTGCGCGGCGAGCTCAAGATGCGCATCCTGACCGACCATCCCGAACATCTCGCGACGCTGAAGCGCGTCTTCGTCGGTGAACCGCCGGTTCCCATGCGACTCCTCGGCGTCCGCGAACACGGCGACCTGCTGCTGATTCGCCTGGAAGGGATTACCACGCCCGAACAGGCCAAGGAACTGAGCGGCAGGGCCGTGAAGATTGCCGGGAGCGATGCGCGTCCCCTGGAGGAAGGCGAGTACTTCCTCTTCCAGTTGATCGGCCTCCGGGTGGAGGACGAGCAGGGCGCCGAGATCGGGACGGTCTCCGACCTGATCGAGACCGGGGCGAACGACGTGCTCGTGGTCGCGCCGAGCGCCGCCGGCCCGGACATCCTCATCCCGAATCATCCCCAGTACGTGCTGAAACTGGCGCCCGAAGAAGGGGTGCTTGTGGCGCGGTTGCCCCAGTACGACTCCTGACCACAGCCGCTCCGGGCAGTGCTTCACCTGGCGGGTGATGGTCCTGCCCGGGATCGGTGTGACGCCTCGATCCACATAGACGCGGCTCTCGCAGCATCCACGGTGAGGGCCAGGTCGACCGATCGCATGCGCTGATTCCGCCACGCGCACCATTTCACAGGATCTGCACGTCACCCCCGGCACAGCGGCATCGTTGACACGCCCTGCACCGGGATGGGACGATTGCGCTGCCCGCCGCGTGCGGGCGTCACGACCGGTGGGGCAGGCGCCCCTCGGAACCAGGGAAATCCGGTGCGAGACCGGAACTGTCGCGCAACTGTGACCGCCCGAGTGGCGGGAGTCAGGTCGCCTGGGATCGTGAATGGCAGCTTCCCTTCGCGTCAAAGGGAGGAGGCGTCCGGCGACGGATGCGATCGTGTCACGACGGTGCGATGCGCCGGTTCGATGACGCGGTCCGGGATGGCCCCGCTCCTTCAGGAGCGGGGTTCTTGCGTGCATTCACGGCAGCGGCGATATCGATTGCGTTCGGGGCGCGCGGGCGCCCGAAGGGGGATTGGCGTGAGAACACGAGGACGAGGCATAGTCGCGGTCCTGGGGATCGTGCTGGCGATGACGATGGCCGTGCTGCCGGGCATGCGGGG
>JBQCJS010000147.1:0-2876 GCA_051952485.1 Thermomicrobiales bacterium
ACTCCCGGAACGGCGCGGGTCCGGCATGTCCGCGAAGGCATCCTTCAAGCTGGCCGGCGCGACGGGACGCGATGGCGATGGCGTAGACTGCATGCGAGGCTCCTTTGGCGATGGGTGGCGTCATCACCCCTATCGTCCCAAAGGAGTCTCCTTGTGACCACCCGGCACTCACGCATAAGCCCTACGGTCCGGGATGGATCGCGACCGTACCCGCACACCGCCTACCCACCCGAACATCTGCGCTACATTACCGCCGCGCCTCATGTACCATTGCCGCAGAACCGTCCGCCCTGCGTCACCCGGGACATCCCCTCCGTGCGATCCCCTGCCTGGTCCGACCCACCACCCCCACCGCCCCTGGACGACCCCGTCCACCCCGACGACTGGATGCTCGACCTCGGGCAGGGGTCGCCGACGTCCCTCATGCCATCGCGCCCGGCGCAGGCCGCCGCCGACACCCTCCCGCCCCCGGATCCCGTCCAGCAGGAAGTCATCGCCGCCGGGGAGGACTCCCTGCGCGTCATCGCCCCCGCCGGCGCCGGCAAGACCCAGACCCTCGTCCGCCGCGTCGTCCGCCGCATCGACGATGGCATCCCGCCCCGCCGCATCCTCGTTCTCACCTTCGACCGCAACGCCAAGGCCTCCTTCGAGCGCATGGCCGAACGCGTCGGCCTCACCCGCGGCCGCCAACCCGATATCCGCACCCTCAACGCCTTCGGCTGGGACATCCTCAAACGCCACTTCTCCGACGAACGGCACGACCTCGTCAAACCCTGGCTCGTCCTCGGCAGCCGCGGCCTCAACCCCGGCGCCTCCCGGCACCAGCTCATCCGCGCCCTCGCCGAGGAAGGCGAACCGAAGGATCTCCTCCGCATCTTCGACGCGCTGAAGGACCACCGCTTCGACCCCCGCGACCGCGCTTACAAGGAACGCAACGCCTGGATCGCCGCCAACTACGAGCGCCTCGTCCCGGAAGCCTTCTTCCGCCGCTTCCCCGAACGCCACGCCGGGGAATTCGCCCTCGCCGTCGCCGACGAGTTCCGCGCCTACGAGCACTTCCTCGAGAAGCACAACGTCATCGACTACCAGGACCAGAAACTCCGCACCCTCAAGCTCCTCCACGCCCACCCCGAGATCCTCCGGCGCGTGCAGGAACGCTACGACGAGGTCATCGTCGACGAGGTCCAGGACATCAACCCCCTCGACGCCGACCTCATCAAGGCGATCGCCGGCCAGGCCACGCTCGTCCTCACCGGCGACGACGACCAGGCCATCTACGAGTTCCGCTGGGCCTCCCCCCGCTTCCTGATCGACCCCGACGCCTACTTCGGCCGCCGCTTCCGCACCCTGGAACTCAGCCTCAACTACCGCTGCCCCCCGGCGATCCTGAAGCACGCCCTGCCCCTCATCGCCCACAACACCGAGCGCGTCCCCAAGGCCCCGACCGCCCACAAGGAGCAGGGCGGCGACATCGTCCTCGGCTCGGCGGACACTGCCCTGAACGAGGGCCGCGCCATCCTGCGCTGGATCGAGGAGGCCCGCGCGGCCGATCCCACCCTGCTCTACCAGGACATCGCCATCCTCTACCGCGCCAACGCCCAGCACTACGGCATCCAGACCGAGCTCTTCAACCACCGCATCCCCTACCGGGTCAACGAGCGGTTCGATCTCCGCCTCGTCTGGCGGAAGGCGCTCGCCCTCCTCGAGTTCTCCTCGAAGGTCCGGGCCGGCGAACCCCTGCCCGAGGAGGACCGCCTGGCGATCCTCGGCCTCTATCCCGCCTTCGGCAACCTCCGCCCCAACGACCTCGTCACCATCGCCCGCGCCGGCTCGGACCGCGCGCGAACGCCCTTCCCCGATCCCGCCACGATCGACGCCATCACCGACCGCATGAACGCCGGCACCGCCACCCACTTCCGGGCCGCGATCCGCGCCCTCACCACCGCCCGCGGCATCGACGAGGAACTGGCGGCCATCGGCAGCCGCTTCTTCGGCTTCACCGAGGCCGGCACCGGCACCGAGAGCAGCGGCTTCGACGAATCGCCGATCGAGGAGCTGCAGAACATCGCCCAGCGGATGGGCAAGGTCAGCCGCGAGGAGTTCGTGCGCCGCTTCGGCACCTTCCTGCGCAAGGCGGAAGCCGACCAGGCGAACGCGCACGCGAACGATCGCGGGGTGGAGCTGAGTACCTGCCACGGCGCGAAGGGGCGCGAATGGAAGGTCGTGATCATGCCCTCCTGCAACGAGGGGCGATTCCCCGACTTCCGGAGCGTGGACGGGCAGGACCTGGAGGCGGAACGGCGGCTCTTCTACGTCTCGATGACGCGCGCCTCCCAGCGGCTCTACATCTCGTGGCTGACCGGGGAGGAGGGCAAGGCGAAACCACCGCAGCCCAGCACCTTCCTCTACGAGGCCAGGCTGCTCGAGGGGCCGCCACCCCAGCGCGATGCCGCCCAAACCCAACCCCTGGTCAAGGCGTGGGAACAGCGCCGGGAGGCCCGGGCCACTGCCAGAACGTCGTCATCCGCAACGGGCAGCCGGGGCAAGGCCCGCACGACGAAGCCCTCCCCGCGCCGAACGGGCCCAGCCGGAGCCACGCCCTCCCGCGCGGGGAGCAACGCGCCATCGCGCGGGCGATCCGGCGTCTCGTCCTCCCGCCCGGCATCGGCGACCACTCCCGGTCCAGCGGTGGCCGGCCATGACATCAGCACAGCGGAGGCCCTGCCGCCGCTCGATATCGCGATGCCGGAGAAGGGGCAGCGCCGGATGGACTTCCGGCGCGATGGCGATATCCGCCGGTTCGTCCAGGAGCTGACCGATCCCTCGGCGGCGATCCGGCTGGAGAAGGTGTCCATCGCCAGCGACGCCGGGGAGGA
>JBQCJS010000148.1:0-4683 GCA_051952485.1 Thermomicrobiales bacterium
GGTGGTGGCGATTCCGAGCCCACCGTCGCGCAGGGACGCGACGTGGACTCGACGGTAGGGTAGCATCCCCTCGAACGGCAGCCCAGCGGTCCGGTTGCGGGCCGCCATCAGATACCGGAAGGAGAGCGTGCGTGCACCTGTTCGTCGATCGAGACAGACCTGGCCGGACCATGGTCCGGGCGTTGGCCATTGGCGCGACCTGCATCGCGGCGACGCTGGGCGGTTCGGTTTCCGCCGCCCAGGCGACCCCGGAGGCGATCGCACCGGCGCCATCCTGTACGATCGCTCCCCTCACGCTGCCGCTGTTCGGCGGCACTCCGGCGGCCCGCTTCATCGCCACGCCGGAAGCAGTCGATGTCGCTCACCTGGCGCCGGTCGACGCCGCCACCGATACCTCGGTGCGCGCGGGCGTCGCGGAGATCCTGGCATGCCTGAACGTTGGTGAGCCGAAGCAGACCTGGGCGATCTTCACCACCGGCTACCTGGCGCGGACGTACGGAGACCCCGGTTCAGCATACCTCCCCGCCTTCGAGCAATCGCTCGATGCGGCCCCGGTCAATCCGCCGCCTGTCTACACGATCCAGGGATTCACGATCGACGGCCAGACTCCCGATGGACGGGTCGTGGTCTCCCTCACCCTGGCGGCCGGCAGCGAGGTCTGGGCGGATCAGCTCGTGCTGGCGCAGGTCGATGGGCACTGGTTGGTCGACGAGACGCTGACCTGATTCCCGTCCCTCCGGGTCAGAGGGAGCGCCCGGGTCTTCCTGACCCGGGGCGCTCCGCGATCGTCCGGTCAGGCCGGGATGTGGTAGCTCGATTGCTCGTCGGTGGCGGATCGTTCCGGCTCGAATGGGATCACGCGCGATGCCTCGCCGCCCTTGTAGGCGTCCCGGATCGCCCGGCGCAGCACGAGCAGGAATTCATCGTCGCCGCGACCGCCGCCGAGCCAGATGCGCATCCCCCGGCGGCCATTCGCGCCCTGGAGCTTCGCGCCGCCACGATAGCGGATGGCCCCGGCGAACTCTGTCCAGCGGCGGAATGTGCCGAACCCGAGTCGGACGCCCTCCGAGGTAAGCGTGTAGGAGATCGGGGTCGCCACCAGCAGGATGTAGGCGAGGGATGGCACCGCGACGGTCCAGCCAGGAGCGTGGGCGAAGCGCGCCAGCACCAGGGCGACTGCCGTGCCGAGGACGGCCGGCACGATGTGCATGCGAAGGCGCGCGATCAGCGGCACCGGTCGCTGGAGGAAGGTCTCGCCCTCCAGTGTGTTCGCGAACGGCCGGACATAGCGCAGGATGTAGATGAGCGTTGCCGCCAGGATGATCGTGATTGGGATGATGTGCATGATGCGACCCGGGATGGCGCGTTGGCTATGATGAACGGGGCGAGTGCGGGCGGGAAGGGGCGGATGAGTGCCGGGTGCCCTGCTTCCATCGTACACCCGAACGGCCGGAATGGAGCGCCTCGATCGTGAAAAAACACACAAATCGTGACGGTCGGTCGGCGCCGGGTCCAACCGAGAGCGGACAGGCCTGGGCGATGCGCCCAGACCAAGGCGCGTCCGGGGTCAAACGGTCACGGCATCAGGCGGCTGGCGTCGCCGGGAGATTCAGCGGGTTCGGGCCGAGGTCGATCTTCCAGATACCGCGCTCGTTCTGGAACCAGATCGTCTGGTCATCGTTCGTCCAGCCGAGGCTGGGCACGAACCCCATGCCGCGGAAGAGCGATTTGGCGACGCGGTAGTCGCCGTAGAGCTGGAGATCGAGCTGCCAGTCGCCGAAGAGGTAGGTCGCGAGGGTCGGATCGGGGAAGCAGGCGATGTAGCGGCTCGTCACCGAACGCATGCCACACTGCGTTCCCACCTTCGCCCAGACCGGCGTCGTCCAGTCGCCCGGCAGGTCGGGCGACATCGTGCCCTGCGGGAGGTCGGTGACGGCATGCGTCGACACGTCGATCACCACCGACTTGGCGGTCGACGGCGTGGACCCCTGGCGGAGCAGGACCGTGCTGCCATCGTCGCTGGCGGCGATGAAGTCGATCTCGGTCAACGGAATGCCGATGGTCGCCCCGGTGGAGAGGTCCTCGAGGGTCATGCCGGACGAGGATGGGCGCGCGAGGTACTGCGCGCGCTGCCGGTAGGCGGACCCATAGGCATCGCCGGCCTCCCGGAAGGGCACGACGATCAGGATATCCCCATCGTTCGGGCCAGCGACCTGCTGCACGTCGCCGCCGGGCACCAGCCCGAGCCGGTAGCCCAGTTCCAGGCGTTGCTCGCTCAGCACCATCAGCGGAATGCCGATGACCGCGACCAGGAGCGCGATGGCGATCGCCACGTTCCGGAACCGGTGCTGCGTCCGGCGGTGGGTCTGCGGGTTCGCACTCATCGCGCGCGAACCCGGACGACCATGTCATGGAAGGGAAGCGAGGTGCCGGCCATGGCGATCAGGACGCCGGTTCCTGCGACAGTTCTTCCTGCTCCTCCGTCGCCTCGTCCTCATCGTAGGTGACATCGTCGCTCTCGGCAGTGGAGGCGTCGTCCTCGTCGTCCCCTTCATCGTCCTCCGCGACGACATCCTCCAGCTCGTACTCGCCGCTGGCGATGACGTGCAGGTCGCTCAGGGCATCGTAGACGCCGAAGGTGAGGTCATCGAAGGCGACATCGCCGCGAATGAACGCGATGAACGCATCGGTGAGTTCTTCACCGATCTCGCGCGCGAGCTGGATCTGTTCGTCGAGCTGGGAATCGGCCATCCGTAACTCTCCTCCTCTGTCGTTCGTTTCCAGATGTACGGGCCGCGCGGGCGTCCCGAGCGGGCGAAGGATATTCTACGTCGTCGGGCCGGGCATGGCGCCGGAATCGCCGCTCCACGCGATCTCCCCTTGGCGTATTATCCTATCTTCGGATTCCGGGGTGGCGCCTTTGCCGAACCGCCTGCCCCCGTGCCCGCGATCCATGCGTTTCGGGTCCGCGTCCGAACCGCGCGCGGGCCATGACCACGACCATCATCACGCTCACCCCATCCACTGCGCCGTGCGGCGGTTCGGGTGTGTCCGGAGAAGAGCGAGTGACGCAACGCACCCCCGAGGGTTTCGACGACTCGACACCGGCGACGGGACGGCGCCAGCAGCAGAGCCCGTCGTCGGCATCCATCTCCACCATCCAGGCTGGCGCCCTCCCCTCCGCGATGCCCGGATCGCCCCGGTCGCTCAATGACCGTTTCTCGGCCGCCGTCCAGCGGGCGACGAGCCTGTCCCTCTCCCTCGATTCCTTTCTCTGGATCCTGCTGATCCTGGCGGCGACCCTCACCCGGTTCTGGGACCTAGGGTATCGCGCGCTCCACCACGACGAGAGCCTGCACGCCTACTACTCGTGGGTCTTCTCGAACGGCTCGCAGCCCTACGTCCACCACCCGCTGATGCACGGTCCGTTCCTCTTCCACATGAACGCCCTCGTGTACCTGATGTTCGGGGCCTCGGACGCCACCAGCCGCTTCGCCCCCGCCCTCACCGGCGTCGCGATCGTGGCATTGCCCTGGCTGCTGCGGGGGCGCCGCTTCCTCGGGCCGTGGGGAGCGCTCGCCGCCGGCTTCATGCTCCTGATCTCGCCGTCGTTCCTCTACTACACGCGCTACATCCGGCACGATCCCTACACCGCGCTGGGCAGCCTCCTGCTCGTCATCGCGATCTTCCGCTACCTGGATCGGCCCCAGCGCCGCTGGATGATCACGGCCTTCGTCAGCGTCGCCTTTCTCTTCTCGAATCACGAGATCGTCTACGCCATCCTGCTCGGATTCGTGATGGTGTTGTGGGGGGCGCTCGTCTGGGGACGGCTCCGGCCGCTCGTGCCGGTCCATATCGGCGCCTTCGTGGCGCTCGCGTTCGTGGCGTTCCTCCACAAGTCGATGAACTGGGCGCCGTTCCCGGCGATCCCGTGGGAGAACGCCTCCCAGTCGGAGACGGCGCACTTCTACGAGCATCTGCTCTTCAACCCCTTCACGCTCAGCGTGCTCTTCATCCTCGCGGCGTCCGTGGTCGCCAGCGTCGTCATCCTGCGCCGTCACTATGCGAAGGATGCCCGCAAGGTCGGATACCTGGAAGCGATCCTCGGGGGCACCAATCGCGGGACCGTCGAGTACGGCCTGCTGGCCGCCCTGCGGGACAGGACCGGCCTGCTGATCGGCGCCGGCATCGGCGTCTTCATCGCGGTGGCGCTCTTCACGACGCTCTTCACGAACATGCACGGCCTGGCCACGATGACCTACGCGCCGGACGGTACGCTGCTCTACTGGCTGGGCCAGCAGGGCGTGCAGCGGGGCGAGCAGCCGTGGTTCTACTTCATCACCGAGTCCGTCCAATACGAGTGGCTGGCGATCTTCCTCGGGCTGGGCAGCCTCCTGCTCGTCACCATCCGGACCGTCGCGATCCCGCTGACCGGCAAGACGCACCAGAAGCAGCTCCTGTGGGCCTTCATGGCCTGGTGGTTCGTCTTCCTCTTCCTGGTGCTGAGCTGGGCCGGCGAGAAAATGCCGTGGCTGATCATCCACTTCACCCTGCCGGCGATCCTGCTGGGCGCGCTCCTGGTGCAGGAGGTGGCGGAGGGCTTCTGGAGCTGGTGGGCGTCCTTCAAGCCGCGTCCGCTGGCGATCATGTCCACCTACGGCTGGGCGACGACCCTCACGGTCA